>NZ_JBNNPK010000009.1:0-227024 GCF_050275675.1 Allobosea sp. NPDC003192 | reverse complement strand
GGAGCCGTTCCCAAGGGAACGGCTCCTCAGAATGAGGGCTCCAGGAGATTCCAAACGCTCACATCACCACCGTGATCGTCTCTGCCGCGCGCGTCAGGCCGGTATAGAGCCAGCGGGCCCGGTGCTCGCGGAAGGCGAAGGCCTCGTCGAACATGACGATGTTGTCCCATTGCGAGCCCTGCGCCTTATGGACGGTGAGGGCGTAGCCGAAGGTGAACTCGTCGGTATGGCGGCGCAGCTCCCAGGGCACCTCGTCCTCGGTGCCGTCGAAGAAATTGGGCATGACCGAGACCTTGACCGGCTTGCCGCCGGTATCGTCCTCCGGCGTCACCCGCATGGTGACCAGCCCCTTCTTCGAGGTCTTCAGCTCCTGCACGATCCATGCGCCGCCATTGAGCAGGCCCTTGCTCTTATCATTGCGCAGGCAGACCAGCTTCTCGCCGACCGCCGGGACGTCGGCGACATGGCCCATGAGCTGGCGCATGCGGGCATTGTATTGTCGACGCGTCTTGTTGAGGCCGACCAGCACCTGATCGGCCGAGAGCACGATTTCCGGCGTGATCTCGGCGCGCCGGATGATCCGGCTGGCGCCATACTCGCCGACCTCGAGCCGCCCGCCCTCGCGCACGATCATCGACATGCGCACGATCGGGTTGTCGGCCGCCTGGCGATGGACCTCCGTCAGCATCACGTCGGGCTCGGCCTCGGTGAAGAAACCGCCGCCCTTGACCGGCGGCAACTGCGCGGGATCGCCGAGCACCAGCACCGGCGTGCCGAAGGAGAGCAGGTCGCGTCCGAGCTCCTCGTCGACCATCGAGCACTCGTCGATGATGATCAGCTTCGCCTTGGCGGCGGTGCTCTCGCGGTTGAGCACGAAGGTCGGGCTCTCCTCGTCGACCCCGCGCGAGCGGTAGATCAAGGAATGGATGGTCTGCGCGCCCTCGCAGCCCTTGTTGCGCAGGACCAACGCCGCCTTGCCGGTGAAGGCGGCGAAGACGACGGTGCCGTCGACGCCCTCGGCGATATGACGGGCGAGCGTGGTCTTGCCCGTGCCGGCATAGCCGAACAGACGAAAGAGTTGTGGCGAGCCGGCCTTCAGCCAATCGGCCACGGCGGCGAGCGCCGCGTCCTGCTGCGGCGACCAGCTCATGGGAAGATGCACATGCTATTGGGCATGGCGCACAAGGCCGCGAGTCGGCCCGCCAAGGCAAGCCGGTTCAGGCGGCGCGCAGGCGCCGGACGAATTCGTCAGCCTCCGCCTGCAGCGCCGAGATGCGCTCGTCGAGCTGGCGGGCGCCACTCGCGCCCTGCTCGGCATGGGCCGTCGTCTGGCCGCCGGCGCCGGCGATCGTGTTCACGGCGGCAGCCGCCTGCCCGGTGACCACCGAAATCCGCGCGACGGTCTCGCCCAGCCCCTGCAGCAGGCCGGTATGCGACGCGACCATGGTCGAGATCTCGGTGCTCGCCTGCTCCACCGCACCGGCGCGGTTGGCAATACCCATGATTGCCTGAGCGGCTTGAGAAAGCGCCGCGTCTACGGTCGCGATCCGGGCGGATATCTGCGCGGTCGCATCGGCGGTCTGCGTCGCCAACGCCTTCACCTCGCTGGCGACGATGGCAAAGCCGCGGCCATGCGCGCCGGCGCGCGCCGCCTCGATGGTGGCGTTGAGCGCGAGCAGGTTGGTCTGACGCGCGATCGCCTCGATCAGCTGGACGACGTCGCGGATCTTGCCGGCGTTCTCGGTCAGCCGGCCGACGAGGCCGACCGTGCCGGCGGCGTCGCGGGTCGCGAGGCTCGCGGTCTCGGAGACCCGCCTGACCTCGCGATTGATCTGCTCGACGACCTCCTCCAGCCGCAGGGCGGCATCGGCGATGCGCTCGGCTTCGTCGCCGGCTCCCATCACGGCTCGTGCTGCAGCGTCGCCGCTGAGCGAGATCTGCCCGGCCCGGGTCGCCGATGCGGCGAGCGCCGCGCGAAGACCTTCGCTCAGCCGGCCGATATCGGCGAGCAGGCGGCCGATGCGCGCCTCGAATTCCTGGGCGATCCTGTGCAACTCCTCGGTCCGGCGCCGCTGGTGCTGCTGAGAGAGATCGGCCTCGGCATCGCGCGTGACCAAAGTGGCGCGCACCTCGCTCAGCGTGCGCACCGTACGGGCGAGCTGGCCGATCTCGTCACGACGTTTGCCATAGGGCACCTCGACGACCCGGTCCGAGGAGGTGACCGTGGCGATCGTCTGCATCAACACACGCAGCGGCCGGGTGAGGTAGGTCCGCAGCAGCAGGATCGCCAGGAACCCGCCCGCCAGCGGCAGCCCGGCGGCGATCAGGATCACACGCAGCCGGACCTGCTTCGCCAGATCGCCGGCGCGGCTGGCGGCAAGGCCGGCCTGGCGATCGAGATCGTCGCGCAGCCGCGCCGTCGCCGCGATGATCTGGCGGACATTCTCACGCGCCTCGGCGGCAGAGGCCTCGATCAGCGCGGCCTTGGGCGAGATACGCCGACCGATATCGACGATGTCGCGCTGGAAGGCGATGAAGGTCTTTATGCGCGGATCGAGCGATGCGTTGACCTGCAAGAGGGCGGCCGGCAGCGACGACGTCAGATTGGCGCGCGCCGAATCGACCAGCTCGACCGCCTCGTCGAGCTGGTCGAGCGCCGTCTGGACCACCCTCGGCTCGCTCACATCATCGAAACGGCTGAGAAGCGATGCCTGTGCGACCCGGCTCGACAGCAGCGCCGCCTTGTTGGCGAGCTGCTGCCCGGCGAAGGCCTCGCGGTCGATCTCATGGACGGAATCGAGCCCGCTGACCGCGCTCGCCAGACCGAGCGCGGCGGCGATCCCGAAGATCGCGAACAGGACTGTGATCTTGGCTGTAAGCCCGAACGGCCGCATCGTCTTCACCGCCTCGTCAGCGCGCAGACCCTTCGCAAATGCGAGACGAACAGATCCTTAACGGAGCCAGCTAAGCATCTAAAATAATTGAAATATTCCGCTTGACACGATCTGGCGCACGCGCACGCGCTCAGAATGCGAACCGCATCAGCGGGCGGCCAGGCTTCCGTGTGGCGACCACGGCAAAGCCGGCACGCTGGAAGACGCTCTCGGGACCGACATAGAGCCCGTCGGCGCTGCGCTTGGCCTCATTGTCCATCGGCGCGGCCTCGACCAGGCGCGCGCCGCTTTCCCGCGCGAAATCGAGCCCGCCAGCCAGCAGCGCCGCCGCGACGCCCTGGCCGCGAAAGCCCTTGCGGACGAAGAAGCAGGAGGCCGCCCAGTTGCACTCATCCTCGGCGGGTGCATCCGGCAGCGGCGTCGAGGCACGGCGCGGATTGTTCCACTCGGGCACATGGGCGCGGGGCCCGATCTGCAGCCAACCGACCGGGAGATCGCCGGCGAAGGCGAGCACGCCCGGCGGCGGCCCCTTCTTCACCCGCTCCTCAAAGAGCTGGCGCGCGCCCTCGCCGAGCAGCGGCTTGCGCAGCTTCGGCGGCATGCGGAAATGATTGCACCAGCAGCCATAGCAGGGCCCTTGCGGGCCGAAGAGGTCCTCCAGCGCCGGCCAATGCTCCGGCGTCAACGGGACAACCTGAAAGTTTACTCTCGCCACCCCTCCCTCCTCTCTCGACAGGCTAGCGCAAACAAGAGAGGAATGACGCGCCGCCTGCGAGGCGGCCGCCAAGCCGCCGGGAGGTATCCCATGTCATTCGAGCTGTTCGCCGCCTATCTCGTCGCCTGCTTCGTCATCGTGATCGTGCCCGGTCCGACGGTGACGCTGATCATCGCCAACAGCTTGAAGCACGGTAGCCGCGCCGGGCTTCTCAACATGGCAGGAACGCAGGCCGGGCTCGTGATCATGATCGCGATCGTCGGCATCGGCCTGAGTTCGGTGATCGCGGCAATGGGCCACTGGTTCGACTGGGTCAGACTCGCCGGCGCCGTCTATCTGATCTGGCTTGGCTGGAAAATGTATCGCAGTGCCGGCGAGATCGGCGAGGGTGCGGCCGAGGCGCGACCGCCGCGCGGCGGCTTCTTCCTGCAGGGGCTGCTGGTGGCGCTCAGCAACCCGAAGACGCTGGTCTTCTTCGGCGCCTTCTTCCCGCAATTCCTCGATCCGGGGCGCGACTACGCCACGCAGATCGCGATCATGGGCGCGATCGCGATGCTGTTCGCCGCGGTCAGCGACAGCGCCTATGCGATCCTCTCCGGCCGGGCCGGCCGCTTCCTGTCACAGAAGCGCGTCCGCCTGATGTCGAAGTTCAGCGGCGGCTTCCTGATCGGCGGCGGGCTCTGGCTCGCCTCGACCCGCGGGAACTGAGACCTACCAGGGGATCTCCTCGCCCTTCCAGTTGCGGAAGCTGTTGGTCTGAGCCATGCCAGAGGCGTCGATCGTAGCGATCAGCCCGGCGGCGCTCTCGGTCGGCGGGATGTCGGCTCCACCGCCGCCCATGTCGGTGCGGACCCAGCCGGGATGGAAGAGCAGCACCGCGACCTCGCTGTCGCGCACCGCATTGCCGAAGCCGACCATCACCATGTTTACCGCCGCCTTCGAGGAGCGATAGGCGACGGCACCGGACGGATTGCTGCCGATCGAACCCATGCGGCTCGATATCGTCACGATCTTGCGGCCCGAGCCCGCCTCGACATTTGGCAGGAAGGTCTGCGCCACCCGCAAGGGAGCGTAGACATTGACCTCGAAGACCTCGCGCCAGGCCTTGAAGTCCATGTCGAGCGCCGTCTGCCGGTCACGCGGCCCATAGACGCCGGCATTGTTGACGAGCACGTCGATCGGCCGGCCGTCGAAGGCCTGCTTGGCTGCCGCGACGCTGCTGTCGGAGGTGACGTCGAGCTCGAGCGGGGTCAGTTGCCCGACATGGACGCCGGCGAGCTCCGCCAGCGCCCCACCCCAGGGATCGCGCGCCGCGGCGACGACGTGGTCGCCCCGCCGCAGCAATTCCATCGTCAACGCCAGGCCGATGCCGCGATTGGCACCGGTGATCATCCAGGTCTGGGGCATGGTCGGTCTCCGTGTCGAAGACCAGACCTATGCCTCAGCCCTTGCGCTTTCCATAGCCGCCGGCGGTCGGCGTGATCACGGTCACCGCTTCGCCGGCCTGGAGCAGGGTCTGGTCTGATGGCTTCAGCTCCTCGACCTCGCCGGACAACCGCCGCACCAGCGTCTTGCCCAACTCGCCAGGCTCGCCACCCTTCATGCCGAAGGGACGGACCTTGCGGTGCGAGGCGAGGATGGCGCAGTCCATCGTCTTGAGGAAACGGATGGTGCGGCTGGTGCCGTCGCCGGCATTCCATTCGCCCTTGCCGCCCGAACCGGCGCGGATGTGGAAATCCTCCAGCACGACCGGGAAGCGCGTCTCCAGAATCTCCGGATCGGTCAGGCGCGAATTGGTCATGTGGACATGGACACCGGAGGTGCCGTTGAAGCCCGGCCCGGCCGGCGAGCCCGAGCAGATCGTCTCGTAATACTGGTACTGGTCGTTGCCGAAGGTCAGGTTGTTCATCGTACCCTGCGAGGACGACATCGCCTCCAGCGCACCGAACAGCGTGTTGGTCACCGCTTGGCTGACCTCGACATTGCCGGCGACGACGGCAGCGGGATAACGCGGCGCCAGCATCGAACCTTCCGGCACGATCACCTTGATCGGCCTGAGGCACCCGGCGTTCATCGGGATCGCATCGTCGACCATGACGCGGAAGACATAGAGCACGGCGGC
This sequence comes from Allobosea sp. NPDC003192, assembly GCF_050275675.1. Taxonomy (NCBI): domain Bacteria; kingdom Pseudomonadati; phylum Pseudomonadota; class Alphaproteobacteria; order Hyphomicrobiales; family Alloboseaceae; genus Allobosea; species Allobosea sp. NPDC003192. The sequence goes on along the minus strand of NZ_JBNNPK010000009.1, from coordinate 221,293 downwards.
GCGGGTTACGGGCGCCGGCGCGTTGAAATTGTCCGGCCGCTGCGGCGAGGTGCCGGTGAAGTCGACCGTCGCCTCGCGCCTGTCGCGGTCGATGGTGATCTTCACCTTGATCGCGCAGCCCTGGTCCATCGGATAGGTGAATTCCGAGTCATGCAGGCGGGTCAGCAGGCGTGCGACGCTCTCGGCGGCGTTGTCCTGGACATGGCCCATATAGGCCTGGACCACATCAAGGCCGAAGGAGCGAATCATCTTGCGCAGCTCGGCCACGCCCTTCTCGTTGGCGGCGATCTGCGCCTTCAGGTCGTTGACGTTCTGGACGACGTTGCGGACCGGATAGCGCGCGCCGGTGAGGAGCTTGACCAGCTCCTCCTCGCAGAAGCGGCCCTGATCGACGATCTTGAAGTTGTCGATATAGACGCCCTCTTCCTCGATATTGGTCGCCAGCGGCGACATCGAGCCCGGCGCGGTGCCGCCGACATCGGCATGATGGCCGCGGCTCGCCACCCAGAACAGGATGTTCCTGTCCTCGTTGTCGAAGACCGGGGTGCAGACCGTGATGTCGGGCAGGTGCGTGCCGCCGTTATAGGGCGCGTTCAGGCAGTAGACGTCGCCCGGGCGGATCACCGGGTTGTTCGAGATCACCGTCTCGACCGAGCGGTCCATCGAGCCGAGATGCACCGGCATATGAGGGGCGTTGGCGACGAGCGCGCCGGTCTGGTCGAAGACGGCGCAGGAGAAGTCGAGCCGCTCCTTGATGTTCACGGAATAGGCGGTGTTCTGCAGCGTCACGCCCATCTGCTCGGCGATCGACATGAACAGGTTGTTGAAGATCTCGAGCATGACCGGGTCGGCCTTGGTGCCGATCGCCGCCTGCTGCACCAGCGCCTTGCTGCGGGTGAGGACGAGATGGTCCTTGGCGGTGAGCCTGGCGGTCCAGCCATCCTCGACCACGACGGTCTGGTTCGGCTCGATCACGATGGCCGGGCCGGCGATGCCCTGCCCCCGCGCCATAGCCTCGCGCCGGACGATCGCCACGTCGTGCCACTGCCCCTTCGAGAAGAAGCGGGTGCGCTCTGCGACCTCGGGCTCGCCGGCGTTCTCGGCGGAAGCCGCCTCCTCGAAGCGGGCGCCACCGCCGACGGCTTCGACCTCGACGGCTTCGACCACCAGCGCCTTGGTCTCGTCCATGAAGCCGAAGCGGGCCTTGTGGGCCGCCTGGAAGGCCTCCTGCATCTCGGCGCGGCTGCCGAACGGCGTCGCGATCGCGGTGTCGGTGCCGGCATAGCGGATATGGGCGCGGACATGGATGGCGATGTCGGCCTCCGCGACGCCCTGCCCGGCGACTTCGGCCTTCGCCTCTGCGCCGAGCCTGTCGGCGAGCGCACCGATCGCCGCCTTGGCCTCGGCATCCAGCGGCACATCGAGCGCCGCGGTGCGGGTGGCGCGGATCTCGGCGAGGCCCATGCCATAGGCCGAGAGCAGGCCGGAGAACGGATGCAGCAGCACGGTCTTGATGCCGAGCGCGTCGGCGACGAGGCAGGCATGCTGGCCGCCGGCGCCGCCGAAAGAATTCAGCGCATAGCGGGTGATATCGTAGCCGCGCTGGACCGAGATCTTCTTGATCGCCTCGGCCATGTTGGCGACCGCGATCTGGACGAAGCCGTCGGCGACCTCCTCCGGGGAACGGCCGTCACCGACCTCCGATGCGAGCGCGGCGAACTTCTCGCGCACCGTCGCGACATCGAGCGGCTGGTCCTGGCTGGGGCCGAAGATCGCCGGGAAATAGGACGGAATCAGCTTGCCGACCATGACATTGGCGTCGGTCACGGCGAGCGGGCCGCCACGGCGATAGGCGGCGGGACCCGGATTGGCGCCGGCGGAATCGGGGCCGACGCGGAAGCGCGAGCCGTCGAAATGCAGGATCGAGCCGCCGCCTGCCGCAACCGTATGGATCAGCATCATCGGGGCGCGCATGCGCACGCCGGCGACCTCGGTCTCGAAGGCGCGCTCATACTCGCCGTCGAAATGGGCGACGTCGGTCGAGGTACCACCCATGTCGAAGCCGATGACCTTGTCGAAGCCGGCCGAGCGGCCGGTCTCGGCGAGGCCGACGACGCCGCCGGCCGGGCCCGACAGGATCGCGTCCTTGCCCTGGAAGAGCTCGGCAGCGGTGAGGCCACCCGAGGACATCATGAACATCAGCCGCGCGCCGGTGCGGGCGATGTCGAGCTCCTCCGAGACCTGCGCGACATAGCGGGCGAGGATCGGCGAGAGATAGGCGTCGACCACGGCGGTGTCGCCGCGCCCGACCAGCTTGATCAGCGGCGAGACCTCATGGCTAACCGAGACCTGCGGGAAGCCGATCTCCCGGGCCACCTTCGCGGCGAGCTGCTCATGCGCCGGATAACGGTAGCCGTGCATGAAGGCGATCGCGACGGCGCGGAAGCCGGCCTCGTACTGCGCCTTGAGCGCCGCGCGGATCGTGGCTTCGTCGGCCGCTTTCTCGACAGAGCCGTCGGCGAGGACGCGCTCCTCGATCTCGACCACGGCATCGTAGAGCTGCTCGGGCTTGATGATCTCCTTGGCGAAGATGTCGGGCCGGGCCTGGTAGCCGATGCGCAGCGCATCGCGGAACCCCTTGGTGGTCACGAGCAGGGTGCGGTCACCCTTGCGCTCGAGCAGCGCATTGGTCGCGACCGTCGTGCCCATGCGGACCTCGCCGACGGTGCCGGCCGGGATCGGCTCGCCGGTCTTCAGGCTCAGATGATCGCGGATGCCCTGCACCGCGGCGTCGCGGTAGGCGCCGGGATTCTCGGAAAGCAGCTTGCGGGCATAAAGTTTGCCTGCAGGATCACGGCCGATCACGTCGGTGAAGGTGCCGCCACGGTCGATCCAGAAGTCCCAACGGCCGCTCATCATCCGATCCCCCGATTTATTGGCCAGGAAGGCTTTTTGACAATTCATCGATAAATCGTCGATGAAACGTTGACAAGCCCATTTCGACGATTAGGATCGATGTTAGAGATCGGGACATGGCTGAGGGGCCGGGCCGATCATAGGGGAGGCTTTCATGACGGGACCGGTCCTGGCAACCGCTGCTTTGCGCATGGCGCAATCGGCTGGCGTGGCGGCACGTCGTCCGGAGGCGTGCGCATGATCCGCCGCTTCCTCGACGCGCTCTATCTGATCTCCGGCTGGCTCTCCGGCATCAGCCTCGTCGCGATCTTCCTGCTGATGATGTTCCTGTCGATCGGCCGCGAGATCAATTTCAACATTCCCTCCGGCGACGATTTCGCCTCCTGGGCCTTGGTTGGAATGGCCTTTTTCGGCCTCGCCCACACTTTCAAACGCGGCGAGATGATCCGCGTCGGCCTGCTGATCGAGCGGCTCCACGGCAGGAGCCGGCAGGTCGCCGAACTGGTCTCGCTCACAGTCGCATCAGCCTTCATCGGCTACTTCACCTGGCAGACCGGGCGTCTCGCCCATGATTCCTGGCGCTTCGACGACATGTCGACCGGCGTCGTCTCGGTTCCGCTCTGGATCCCACAGCTCGCCATGGTGATCGGGCTCGGTATCCTGCTGATCGCGCTGCTCGACGAGTTAATCATCGTCGCCCGCGGCGGACGGCCGACCTACCAGCCCGAGCCGCCGAAATCGGTCGAGGAACTGGTCGAGCGCGTCGCGCAGGGTGGAGGCGTCTGATGTCCCTGCCCGAACTCTCGCTCGTCCTGCTGCTCTTCCTCGTCGGCATCCTGGCGAGCGGCGTCTGGATCGCCGTGGGCCTCGGCCTGGTCGGCCTGCTGGCCATGAACCTCGTCACCAATGTCCCGATCGGACAGGTGCTGGCGACCACCGTCTGGAGCGCGACCGCCTCGTGGACGCTCGCCGCCCTGCCGCTGTTCATCTGGATGGGCGAGATCCTGTTCCGGACGAGGCTGTCCGAGCAGATGTTCCAGGGCCTGTCGCCCTGGCTGCAATGGCTGCCCGGCCGTTTGATCCACACCAACATCGTCGGCTGCGGCATCTTCGCGGCGGTGTCGGGCTCGTCGGCCGCGACGGTCGCCACGATCGGCAAGATCGCCCTGCCGGAGCTCAAGAAGCGCGGCTATGACGAGCGCCTCAGCCTCGGCACGCTCGCCGGCTCCGGCACGCTCGGCCTGCTGATCCCGCCGTCGATTCCGATGGTGGTCTACGCGGTCACCGCCAACGTCTCGGTGCTGCAGGTATTCCTTGGCGGCTTCCTGCCCGGCCTGCTCGTGATGGCGCTCTATATGGGCTATGTCATCATCTGGTCGTGGCTCAACCCGGGCAAGACGCCGCCGCGTGACCCTTCCATCCCGTTCCGCGAGAAGCTGCGCCAGTCAGCCAAGCTCGCTCCCTGCCTGCTGCTGATCGCTGCGGTCTTCCTGTCGCTGATCCTCGGCTTCGCCACGGCGACCGAATGCGCCGCCTTCGGCGTCACCGGCGCGCTCTTTCTCGCCTGGTGGAGCGGCACGCTGACCTGGGCGGCCTTGCTCGAAAGCATCATGAGCGCGACCCGCCTCACTTGCATGATCATGCTGATCCTGGCAGGCGCGGCCTTCTGCACGGCGGCAATGGGCTTCACCGGCATTCCCGCCGCGCTGGCCGAATGGGTCAAGGGCCAGCAGCTCTCGCCGCACATGCTCGTTCTGGCGCTGACCGTGATGTACATCATCCTCGGCTGCCTGATCGACGGCATCTCGATGATCGTGCTGACGGCCGTGATCGTGCTGCCGATGGTGAAGGAGGCCGGGTTCGACCTCGTCTGGTTCGGCGTCTACCTCGTCATCCATGTCGAGATGGCGCAGATCACCCCGCCGGTCGGCTTCAACCTGTTCGTGCTGCAGAACATGAGCGGCAAGGACACCTGGACAGTTGCGAAAGCAGCATTTCCATTCTTCATTCTGCTCAACATCGCGGTGCTGATCATCACGACCTTCCCGCAGATCGTGCTGTATCTGCCCAAGCTCGCTTTCCCAGATTGAGTTCAAGACCAAGCAAGAGAGAGGGACAACGCATGTTCAACCGCAGAAACGTCATCGCCGCCTTCGCTTTGGGCTGCAGCGCCTTCGCGCTCGCCGCCCCGGCTTCCGCCCAGACCAAGTGGAACCTGCCGGCGGCCTACCCTGCCGACAATCCGCACTCGGAAAACCTCGTCCTGTTCGCCAAGGACGTCGAGACCGCGACCGGCGGAAAGCTGCAGATCACCGTCCATCCCGGCGCGGCCCTATTCAAGGCGCCGGAGATCAAGCGCGCGGTCGCCAGCGGCCAGGCCCAGATGGGCGAAGTTCTGATCTCGCTGCACGAGAACGAGGACCCGGTCTTCGGCATCGACGTCGTGCCGTTCCTCGCGACGTCGTTCGCGGACTCGCTGAAGCTCTACAAGGCCTCGAAGGCGGCGGTCGAGAAGAAGCTCGACAGCCAGGGCGTCAAGCTGCTGTTCATGGTCCCGTGGGCGCCGCAGGGCGTCTACACCAAGAAGGAGCTCAACACGATCGAGGACATGAAGGGCCTGAAATGGCGCGCCTATAATGTCGGCACCGCCCGCCTCGGCGAGCTCCTCGGCATGCAGTCGGTGACGATCCAGGCGGCCGAGCTACCGCAGGCGCTGGCGACCGGCGTGGTCAACTCCTTCATGTCGTCGGGCGGCACCGGCTACGATTCCAAGGCCTGGGAGACGTTGACGCATTTCTACGACGTCCAGGCCTGGATCCCGAAGGACGCCACCTTCGTCAACAAGGCCGCCTTCGACGCGCTCGACAAGCCGACGCAGGAGGCGATCCTGAAGGCCGCCGCGACGGCCGAGGCGCGCGGCTGGAAGATGTGGGAAGAGAAGACCAACTGGTATCTCGACCAGCTCAAGGCCAAGGGCATGAAGGTGCAGGCCCCCTCCGCCGCGCTCGCCGCCGGTTTCAAGAAGGCGGGCGAGAGCCTGACCGCCGACTGGCTGAAGAAGGCCGGCGCCGACGGCCAGGCGATCGTCGACGCCTACAAGAAGATGTGAAGGCGGGCTCCCGCGTCAGTGCGGGAACCACAACAGAACCCCTCTCCTGAAAGGAGAGGGGCAGGGGTGAGGTGTTCGGACTGGAAACGTTGGCAGGAACCTGACCGCGCGGTCAGGCCTCGCGGAGCTGGTCCAATCGTCTACACCTCACCCTACCCTCTCCTTACAGGAGAGGGTTCCCCGCGCCCTTCGGTGAACGCGACCATGCACCCTTCCGACGACCTCGGCCCGATCGTCTCCTCCGGCCATCTCGCCTCGGGCGCGATGCCGGCGCTGTCGGAGTTCGAGTTCGCGCTGACGATGACGGTGCATGCCTTCCAGCGCTGGATGCTGCGCTGCATGACCGCTGCCGGCGTTCCCGAGCTGACGCCGATGGACGTGCTCGTCCTGCACAACGTCAACCATCGCGGCAAGGCCAAGCGCCTCGCCGACATCTGCCTCGTCCTCAACATCGAGGACACGCATTTGGTGAACTATTCGCTGAAGAAGCTCGAGCGCCTGAAACTCCTGAAGAGCGGGCGCAAGGGCAAGGAGAAGACCGTCGCGATCACCCCGGCTGGCGAGGACGCCTGCAAGCGCTACGCCCAGATCCGCGAGCAGCTCCTGGTCAGATCGGTGCTGGCGACGGGCCTCGACCCGGCCCGCCTCTCGGAGATCGCCGCTGCGATGCGCTCGCTGTCGGGCCAATACGACCAGGCGGCACGGGCGGCAGCTAGTCTCTAGGCGAGACCTTTCCTCACCCCTCCACCAACCGTCGTGCGATCACCTGCGCCTGGATCTCGGCCGCGCCCTCGAAGATGTTGAGGATGCGGGCGTCGCAGAGCACACGGCTGACCGGGTATTCCAGCGCAAAGCCGTTGCCGCCATGGATCTGCAGGGCGTTGTCGGCCGCCGCCCAGGCGACACGGGCGCCCAAGAGCTTGGCCATGCCCGCTTCCAGATCGCAGCGCCGGTCGGCATCCTTCTCGCGCGCGGCGAAATAGGTGAGCTGGCGGGCGATGACGAGTTCGGCCGCCATCATGGCGAGCTTGTCGGCGACACGCGGGAAGGCGATCAACGGCTTGCCGAACTGGATGCGCTCCTGGGCATAGCGCAGACCGAGATCGAAGGCCGATTGTGCGACGCCGAGCGCGCGCGCCGCGGTCTGGATGCGGGCCGCCTCGAAGGTCTGCATCAGCTGCTTGAAGCCCTGGCCCTCGACACCGCCGAGCAGGTTCTCGCCCTTGACCTCGAAGCCGTCGAAGGCAAGCTCGTATTCCTTCATGCCGCGATAGCCGAGCACCTCGATCTCGCCGCCGGTCAGCCCCTCGACCGGGAACGGCTCGGCATCGGTGCCGCGCGGCTTCTCGGCGATCAGCATGGAGAGGCCGCGATATCCCGGTGCGTCGGGATCGGTGCGGACCAGCAGCGTCATGATGTCGGCGCGGACGGGATGGGTGATCCAGGTCTTGTTGCCATAGACCTTCCAGACGTCACCGTCCTTCACCGCCTTGGTGCGCAGCGATGCGAGGTCGGAACCAGTGTTCGGCTCGGTGAAGACAGCGGTCGGCAGGATCTCGCCCGAAGCGATCTTCGGCAACCAATAGGCCTTCTGCTCGTCGGTGCCGCCGTTGAGGATCAGCTCGGCGGCGATCTCGGAGCGGGTGCCGAGCGAGCCGACGCCGATATAGCCGCGCGACAGCTCCTCGGAAACGACGCACATCGAGACCTTGCTGAGGCCCATGCCGCCGAATTCCTCGGGGATGGTCAGGCCGAAGACGCCAAGCTCGGCCATCTGCTCGACCACCGGCAGCGGGATGTATTCGTTCTGCAGGTGCCATTCATGCGCATGCGGCGTCACCTGCTGCTCGCAGAAGCGGCGCATCTCGGAGCGGATCGCCTCGAGCGTCTCGTCGAGGCCGGGATCTCCGACGCTGGCGAGGCCCTGACTCTGGCTGAACAGGGCGACGAAACGGGCGCGGTTCTCCGGCGTATTGCCCTCGGCGATCAGTTGCTCGGCCGCGTCCGAGCAGGCTGCGGCGACGGCCTTGGCGGAGAGGCCGAGCGTCGGCAGGCGAACGATCTCGCCCTGGCTCATCGGGATACCGCCGAAGATCTGGGCCGCATATTCGCCGGCGCCGATCCGTATGGCGTAATCCTCGATCGCGCCGTAGCGATCCTCGGCCTGCAGGCGCTCGCCATAGGCTTTCAGCTCGCGCAGCGCCATCACATAAGTGGCGAGCCAGGAGAGGCCATGGGCGGCGTGCTGCTCCTGCTCCAGCTTGGCCGAGGAGATGCGGCCCTCGACCAGCACCTTCTGCCGGACGGCAGCGATGGCCTCCTCCAGCAAGGCCTCGAAACCGGGCAAGGCGGCAGCGATCAACGCGACGGCATTCGCTTCGGAATCGGCCTTGAGGGCGGTGGCGGTCATGTCTCTCTCCCTTTGTTGCGGCGCAGCATAAGGGAAGAATCGCCGATCGCGAAAGCCGTCTTTTGGCGGAGAGGCGCGACGGCAGGAGCCTGCGCGTTAACCCCCCTTCAACCCTGACAAGGGATTATCGAACTGTCGCGAATTTGCATCATCCATAGTCGCGGCCACTCATCTCTGGTCTTTCGGATACGAGGGCTCTGGTCAGTTGCGTCTGCGTCGGCGATCGAAGCGAATGAGCTGGCACCGTCTGCGCTGGGCGCTGGCGACGGTCGCGCCCTGGGCGCTTTCGGCCGGCATGCTGGTCTCCTTCACCGCCTCGGCCGGCCAGAAGCCGGATACGCTCGGCCCGCCGGGCTCGCTGATCGCGCGCACCGCCCCCGGCGCGCTCTCCGATCTCGCCGAGGGCCCGTCCCTGCTCGTGGCGGCCAGCGCCTTCCATATGCCCGAGCGCGCCTATGCCCGCCTGATCCAGCCGGCGCGTCTCTCCTTCGAGACGCCCGAGCGGACCTTCGCGATTGATCCGCGCCAGCCGCGCGAGGATATGAAGCGCTCGGCCAGCGCCTTCCCGCAGGTCGACCGCAGCAGCAAGGGCGACCCGCTCGTCGGCCTTCGCCCGACCATTACCCGCAACGGCCCGCCCGGCGAGCTTGAAAGCGTCGTCTTCGGCGACACCCAGCCCGGGCTGATCTCGGGGGGGTTCTCGCTCGAGGCGCTGGAGAGCCAGGACGAGCCGCCGCTCGGCTTCGAGCCCTTCCTGCGCGACGAGGGCGTCACCGACCCGGCCCTGTCCGATTCATCGCCGACGGCCATGCCGAAGGGCACCGGCTCGCCGCGCCATGGCGAACTCGCCCTGAGCAACCCCGACGGCGCAACACCTGCCGTCCCCGCTGCGCTCGGCCAGTCCTCCGGCACGCCGGCAGCCACCGGCCGCGCCGGGTCGGCCTCCTCGACGCCGATGCAGATGGCGCCCGTCGCCGCCGAGCCGAAATCGCGCAGCCGCGTCGCCAAGGCGGAACGCGCGCCGACCACCGATCTGCGCACCGTCGACCCCGCCGAGAAGCAGATCTACACCAGCCTGATCGCGCCGGAGAACATGGCCAAGGAGCAGCGCTGCCTGGCCGAGGCCGTCTATTTCGAGGCGCGCTCGGAGGGCGAGCAGGGCCGCGCCGCAGTGGCGCAGGTGGTGCTCAACCGGGTCAAGAGCGGGCTCTACCCGAACACGGTCTGCGGCGCGGTCTACCAGAACGCCAGCCGCCACCTCGCCTGCCAGTTCACCTTCGCCTGCGAGGGCAAGTCGCTGCGCATCACCGAGCCCGGCCCATGGCGCGACGCGGTCCGCATCGCCCGCGAGGTCTATGACGGCACGACTTACCTCGCCGATGTCGGCGCCTCGACCCACTACCACGCCGACTATGTCCGGCCCTACTGGGCCCGCAAGCTGAAGAAGATGGACACGATCGGCCGGCATGTCTTCTACAAGCTGCGGCCGGGTCAGACATAGCTGACACCTCGGTCTAACCGGCAGACACGACAATCATTGACTGCTACAACGAGTGACCAAGCGCACTCATTGACCTTCCATCGACGATCTGTACGTGGCAAACGCAGATTCTGCTCGTCAAATCGACTCGATCACTATTTCGTTGTGACATCCGCACACCAAAGGTGAGCCAATCATATATTTCATTATTAAATATGATTAATATTCGCCAGAATTTATTTCCTAGGCCCGCAATTAACGCTACCAATAACATGCCGTAGCGCTTTTTTGGTCGAATAGTAAGGTGAGGTCAAAGGCGACAAGCAGCCGCGTCAGGGTAGATCGAAGCTTTTTGATTTCGGCCTGTGCATCCGAAAGCCAACTTGGACAGTAAACTGTTTCAAGCGGTGCAAGCTCGCGTGATCACTCCCGCGACAGAAGCGTTTTCGTCTCTGACGCTCGCAAGCTGCATGGCGATCTGGTGTGTTGGAGCGCATCATGGACCACGACAGAGTTCGGCAGGCTCAGGCCTTGCGTGTGAAGGCGTTCATGTGCCGCCGCTGGGCCGATACGGCCTGCGATAGCGAAGCCGCAGCCCGCCTGACCGCGATGGCGAGCGATTATGACGGCCAGGCGGCAGCGCTCGAGCAAGAAGTCGCCGCGCTCGGCCGAACGCAGCGGGGACGATAGCCGCCCAGCCTCTATGCAGCGATTATTCGCCGTAGAGTGCCGAGTGCCGCGCTGCTGCAAGGCTGTCGACCTCGCCCTTCGCGACCTTGTCGGGATCGTAGAGCCAGCAGATGTCCTCGCCCTCGTTCGTCATCCGGCCCTGGAGGAGCTGGGGGCCGGCATAGCCGGCTTCGCGAAGGTCGCGCCGGAGCCGGCGTGAATCCCATCTGATCGCGGCGTAGCCGAAGGCGTCGTTATCGAGGACGAAACCGTCCTCCTTGATCCGCAGGAGGGCGTTCGTGATGTCTTGCGCTGAGTACGTCATGGCCTGTTCTGGGCTGTGATATCCCTCCCTAGCCCGCTGCCCGTTTGCCGACCGATACGGATTTGGCTGGCATTTTAGCGGTTTGCCGATTTCCCGCCCGCAGCCCTGAAATCGCGCCGCAGACCGGTGGAAAAAGCAAGGCCGGGACTGAACCCGGCCTCGCCTGCCATCCGTGCATGAAGGTCGATCGCCCGCCTCTAGTCCTGGAAAGCCCAAGCCGCCGGCAGCCAGCGATATTGGCCCTGCTCGGCGACGACGCGGCCGAGGCCCGGGAACGGCATATGGGTCGCGGCGATCAAGGCGCCTTCGCCGGCCGCGCGCTGGAAGAAGCGCCGGCGCATCGCCTGCGCCGCCGGGCGGTCCTGCTCGAACAGGAAGTTCACGTTGAGCCCGGCTGGGTGGACGACCGGGAAGAGCATATCGCCGGCCATGATCAGGCTCTGGTCGGCATCGGCGATGCGCACGCCGATATGGCCGGGGGTGTGGCCGGCGAGATCGACGATCGAGACGCCGGGGACGATCTCGCGTTCGCCGTCGATCGCCTGGACCTTGGGATAGAGCCGAGCGACCTCACCTGCGAGCTTGATGCCGTTCTGGAGATAGGCAGGCGAAGCTGAGCGTGTTGCCGGATCGGTCCAGTGCGCCAGCTCGCGCCGGTCGACATAGATCTCGGCCTTGGCGAAATTGGCCTGCCCGCCGGCGACGAGGCCGCCAATATGGTCCTGATGCATATGGGTAACGATCACCGCGTCGATCCCGCCGCGGTCGAGACCGAGCGCCCCGAGCCCCGCCGGCAGCTTGCCCGACTGGCCGATCGTGCCGCCCGGGCCGGCGTCAATCAGGATGCGGCTACGGCCATCCTCGATCAGGTACTGGTTGAACATGAACCGCACACCGCCAGCCCGTACCGAGAACTGCGCCTTGGCCAGGGCTTCGACCTCGGCTGCAGAGCGGCCGGGGAAGTATTCGTAGGGCATGTCGACATAGCCGTCGCTCAGCGCCGTCACCTTGAAGCGCCCGATGCTGATCTGCGCCAGCGGCAGCTGATCCACGGAGCGCCCGGCTGCGGCCGGCGCTTGCGCCAGGCCGGTCGACGGCAAGGCCGCGCCGGCGGCCGCCAAGGCCGGGAGGCCGAACGAAAATCCCCTGCGTGAAAGACCGGTCATCGCCAGCTCCTGAACTCATCCGAGCGCGAGACGCCACAAGCAGCGCCTCCATGGAGAGCGACGTATTCCTCCCGTTATTATAGTGCTATGGACATCTCATGGAGATACCCTCCCAAATTATGGAAGGCTGATGGATCGTCTCGACGCCATGGCGGTGCTGCTCGCGGTGGTGGAGGCCGGGAGCCTGTCGGCGGCGGCGCGCAAGCTGCACATGCCGCTCGCGACCGTCAGCCGAAAGATCGCCGATCTCGAAGCGCATCTACGGGCGAAATTGATGCTGCGCACCCGTCGCGGGGCGGAGCTGACCGAAGCGGGCCTTGCCTATCTCGAAGCCAGCCGGCGGATTCTCGAACAGGTCGAGGAAGCCGAGCGCATCGCCGCCGGCGAATACAGCGCGCCTCGCGGCGAACTGCGCGTCACGGCGCCGACATTGTTCGGCCAGCGTCATGTCCTGCCGGTCGCCCTCGCCTTCCTGGAGCAGAACCCGGAGATCTCGCTCAAGCTGCATCTCGAGGACAGGCAGATCAGCCTCGTGGACGAGCATATCGATGTCGCGGTGCGGATCGGCCATCTCGACAGCGGCGGATTGATCGCGGCGAAGGTCGGCGAGGTCCGCCGCGTGATCTGCGCCAGCCCGGCCTATCTCGCCCGCCGCGGCCGGCCGCGAATGCCGGATGATCTCAAGGATCATGACGGCATCTCGTTCCGCGGCTTTGCCGTCACGCCGGAATGGCGCTATCGCGGCGACAATCCGGCCCTTGGCGAGGAGCCCAGGGCGCGCCTGTCGGTGAATTCGACGGCGGCGGCCATCGATGCGGCCCTCGCCGGGTTCGGCCTCGTGCGCGTGCTGTCCTATCAGGTCGAAGAGCAGCTCCGGCACGGCGCCCTCGAAGCGGTTCTGGAGGATTTCGCGCCGACGCCGCTGCCGATCAGCCTGGCCTATGCCGAGGGCGGCTTGCGCAGCCAGAAGGTCCGCGCCTTCCTGGATTGGGCGACGCCGCGCCTGCGCGCGCGGCTGGCTGGGCGCGGCCCCCGGCGTGCTTGACGATTGGCAGGGCCGGCATTCGCCGGCGCCGCGTTTTTCCGCCGAACAATTCCGTCGCCCGCGCGTTCCTTCAGTACTCCATTCACGAACACGAGGAGCGTCCGATGGACTGGAACCGCGTCGAAGGAAACTGGAAGCAGCTCAAGGGCAAGGTCAAGGAGCAATGGGGCAAGCTGACCGATGACGATCTCGACGTCATCGCCGGCAAGCGCGACCAGCTCGAAGGCAAGATCCAGGAGCGCTACGGCATCGAGAAGGACAAGGTCCGGACCGATGTCGACGCCTGGTACGGCCGCCAGACCTGGCACTGACGACCGGCGGTCAAGGCACGCTGCAAAACAGGCCTGACCGCTGAGGAAAGCCCCGCCGACTCACATCGGCGGGGCCTTTCGTTTGCCGGAGCATGGACGTCATCGCAACGTCACCGCCCCGCCCTAGCGTCACCTCGTTGACCTTGGCCCTCTCGGGCCTCGACAGGGTGGGTGGACGCATGAAGCTCCTGACCAGGCTGGCCGTGGCCGGCGCTCTTCTCGCCGCCTTCGCGGCGCCTGTCTCGGCCGAGCCGATCACCGGCGCGGGCTCGAGCTTCGCCTTCCCGATCATCGGCAAGTGGGCGCAGAACTATCGCGTCGCCAAATCGGACGGCGCCGAGATGACCCCGCTCGACATCGGCGTCGACTATGAGCCGATCGGCTCGCTCGGCGGCGAGGTCCGCGTCACCCAGCGCGCCGCCGAATTCGGAGCCTCCGACCGGCCGCTCTCCTCCGAGGAGTTGCAGCGCTCGACCCTGATCCAGTTCCCGATCGTGATGGGCGGCATCGTGCCGGTGGTGAACATCGACGGCATCGGCCCCGGCCAGATCAGGTTCACTGGCGCCCTCCTCGCCGATATCTATCTCGGCAAGGTCAAGCTCTGGTCCGATCCGGCGATCAAGGCGGTCAATCCCGAGCTCAAGCTGCCCGAAGCCCCGATCAGCGTGATCTATCGCTCGGACGGCTCGGGCACGACCTTCAACTGGACCGACTATCTCGCCAAGGCCAGCCCGGAATGGCGCGACAAGGTCGGCGTCAATACGCAGGTTCCCTGGCCGGTCGGCGCGGGGGCCGAGCGCACGCAGGGAATAGCCGAGGCGGTCAAGCGGACGAAGAATGCGATCGGCTATGTCGAGTTCGGCCAGGTCATGCGCGCCGGCCTCGCCTATGCCCAGGTGCAGAACAAGGCCGGTGCCTTCGTCAAGCCGGATCCGGCGAGCTTCTCGGCAGCCGCGGCCAGCGCCGAATGGGCCAAGGCCAGGGATTTCTCGCTGATGCTGAACGACGCGCCCGGTGCCGAGGCCTATCCGATCGTCGCCACCACCTTCGCCCTGGTGCCGAAGCCGCGCACGCGCCGCACGCAGGAGGTGCTCGACTTCTTCCGGCTCTCCTTCGAGACCGGCGCAGGCGATGCCACCACGCTCGGTTATGTGCCGCTGCCGGAGGCGCTGGTGAAGCAGGTCAAGGATTACTGGGCCAGCACCATGAAGGCCGGCAGCTGAGCCATTCATTCGGTTCGCGACCGGCCGCGAACACCGCACTCAGGCCCCGTTCATAGAGCGGCCCTTATTCTGGTCTCCAAAGGAATCGCACCCGGCTCCGGCCGGGCGACCAGGAGGACAGGCATGATCAGGACGCTCGCTCTCGCTGCGCTCATCGGCGTAACCATCTCCTCCGCCAGCAGCGCGCACGCCCAGTATTACGACCCCTATTACCGGCCGGCGCCGCGCTACGACTACGACAGGCCGCCACCGCCCTATGGCTATGACCGCCCGCGCTATCGCGATGACGGTCCACGTTATGGCTATGACCGGCCCCACCGCCGCCGCTTCGGCGATGTCTGCCTGACTTCGCGCGGCTCGTGCGCCGCCGAGCCGGCGCCGCGGAACTCGTCCTGCAGCTGCTATATCGAAGGCTTCGGCATGAAGCGGGGCGCGATCGAGTGAGGCGAGGCGGAAGCGCCCTGTAGCTGGCAGGGCCCGCCCTCGGCGGGCCGCCCACCAGTCCGCTCGAACAACATCGAACAAGACAATCCACCGGCAGATCAGTAGCCGAAGGAGCGCTTTCAGCTGAACGGAACTGGTTAATTTTACCTTGTTTTGCAGTTAACCTTGTCTTTACCCGCTGGTTCCGGCTTTCTTTCCCCAACGACGCAGCGGCAGCGTTGCGCAACGCAGGGTTGGGGTCAGCTATGACGTTCAGGCTTCTTTCGCTTTCCGGTCTCGCCGCCACGGCATTGATGGGCCTCGCCGCTCCGGCGGTTGCCGGCGGCTGCACCACTTCTTCCTGCTACCGGGCCCCGGTCAGCACTTGCGGCGGCGGCTCCTGCTACAAGCTGGTGACGGCACCGCCGGTCTACGACACCGTCAGCGAGAGCTATGTCGTGCGCCCCGAGCGCACCTTCTCCAAGGTCATCCCGGCGCAATACGAGACCGTCATCGAGAAGGTGGTGGTCCAGCCGGAGCGCCGCATCGCCCGCCAGATCCCGGCCCAGTACAAGACCGTCTCCGAGAAGGTCCTGATCTCGCCGGCCACCCGGCGCTGGGAAGTCAGCCGTGATGCCTATGGCCAGACCACCGGCTGCTGGGTCGATGTCCCCGCGCGCTATGGCTATCAGCAGCGCACCGTCGAGGTGTCACCGGCTTCGGTCGATTATGATGTCGTTCCGGCCGTCTATGGCGAGCGTACCCGCCGCGTCATGGTCAGCGCCTCGCGGGTCGTGCACGAGACTGTGCCGGCCGAGTATGCGACGCGCCAGCGCCAGGTCATGGTCAGCCCCGGCTCGCAATACTGGGCCAAGGGCGGCTACTGAGTTTTCCAAGTTTTCTTCGTAGTACCTGTCACCACGTAACAAGCACCTCACGCCCCGGCTTCGGCCGGGGCTTTTTCTTTGCACGCGCATGCGAAATGGCACGTCATGCTCGGGCTTGACCCGAGCATCTCAGGCCGGATGAGACTCTGGCCAGTGCGTTCTCATCGGGAGATTCCCGGCTCTCCGATTCGCTGCGGCCGAGAATGACGGCGGTGGCTCAGGCCACGCTGCCGGTCAGCAGGATCAGCACGCCGACACCGAGCGCGAAGGCGAGGATACGGGCCGGCATCGAAAACAGTGTGCCGGGCGGCTGCTTCAGCGCGATGCCGGCGACGACCTCGACCAAGGCAAGAGCCAGCAGCACATAGACGAAGGGCGGGAAGGTGCCGCCTCTGGCGATCCAGCCGGTATTGACCGCGAGCGAGGCGAGCGCGCCGAGCCCGATGCCGGCCGCGACGAAGAATTGCTCGGGCCGGCTGAACTTCACGGGCGTCAGCGCCGGCGGAAGTTCTGGGGCCGCGGCGGCATCGGGCCGGGGCTGGCGGTCTTCTGGCGGAAATTGATGCGGCCACGATCGAGATCGTAGGGCGACATCTCCACGACCACGCGGTCGCCGGCGATGGTGCGGATGCGGTTCTTCTTCATCTTGCCAGCCGCGTAAGCCAGGATGACGTGGTCATTGTCGAGCTTGACCCGGTAGTTGCCGTCCGGGAGCACCTCGACCACGGTGCCGTCGAATTCGAGCAGTTCTTCTTTCGCCATTCGCTGATCCTTCGTCTTGTCATCGGCGCGGGGCCAGGCCGGATAGGCCCAGCCCAGAGCCGGATCCGATCAGGTCGTATCGACCTGATCGGTGAATCCGTCTCTTACTTTTAGTTAGAGACCGTTTTGCCGACCAGCTTGCAAAGCAAGCTGGTCGGAACGGGCTCTAGCGGTTGCGGCGCCTGTCAGTTCGGGCGCCGCCCGCCGCCGCCGGTGCGTCGTTGTCCCGTTCTTTGCTGCAAGAACGCGACGCCGCCAAGCCCTTCCTTGCCGGAAGCAGCGTCTTTTCGTGCACCGCCCGCCTCATGGCGCTGGGCCGGACGCTCGTGACGCTGCTGCTCCGGACGCGCCTGCTGCTGGCGCGGCTGGTTCGGACGGGACTGCTCGCGATGCGGCTGGCCCTGACGCTCGCCTTGTTCCGGACGCTGGCCGCCCCGGCCGTGGGACGGAGCACCCCTGCCGTCACGACGCTGCCCCTGCCCAGGCTGCTGCCCGTTCTGCGGACGCCCCTGGCCACGGCCGCCACGGTTCTGCGGCGGCTTCTTCGGGGTACGGCCATCCCAATACGGCACGTCGCCGATCGGGGTGAGCGCGACCTTGGTCAGCTTCTCGATCGCGGCGAGATCGCCCCGCTCCTCCGGCGTGCAGAAGGCGATGGCGAGGCCCGAGGCGCCGGCGCGCGCAGTGCGGCCGATGCGGTGGACATAGGTCTCGGGCACGTTCGGCAGGTCGAAGTTGACGACATGGCTGATGCCGTCGACATCGATGCCGCGCGCGGCGATGTCGGTCGCGACAAGGATGCGCAATTCGCCGTCACGGAAGGCGCCGAGCGCCCGCTCGCGCTGGCCCTGGCTCTTGTTGCCATGGATCGCGGCGGACTTGATGCCGGCCTGCTCGAGCTGGCGCACGACCTTGTCGGCACCGTGCTTGGTACGGGTGAAGACGATGGCGCGCTCCATCTCGGGAACGCCGAGCGTCTTTGCCAGCAACGCCGGTTTCTGGCCTTGCTCGGTGAAGATGACGCGCTGCTCGATCTTCTCGGCGGTGGTCGCCACCGGCGCGACCGCGACCTCGACCGGATCGGTCAGATAGGCCTGGGCGATTTCGCGGATCGCCTTCGGCATGGTCGCCGAGAACAGCAGCGTCTGGCGCTGCTTCGGGATCAGCGTCGCGATCTTGCGCAGCGCATGGATGAAGCCGAGGTCAAGCATCTGGTCGGCCTCGTCCAGCACCAGGAACTCGATCTCGCGCAGCGAGACGGCGCGCTGGTCGACGAGGTCGAGCAGGCGGCCGGGCGTAGCGACGAGGATATCGACATGCTGGCCGAGCGCGCGGATCTGCTTGCCGACCGGCACGCCGCCGAAGATCACCGTCGACTTCAGCGAGGTGAACTGGGCGTAGGTGCGAATGCTCGCCTCGATCTGGGCCGAGAGCTCGCGCGTCGGCGACAGGATCAAAGCACGCACGGAACGTGGCTGCATGCGCCGCGGCTGGTTCAGCAGCCGGTGCAGCATGGGCAGCGAGAACGCGGCAGTCTTGCCGGTGCCGGTCTGTGCGGCGCCGAGCAGGTCACGGCCATCGCGAATGGAAGGGATCGCCTGCGCCTGGATCGGCGTCGGCGTCTCATAACCTTCGGCGGCGAGCGCTTTGAGAAGCGGCTCGGCCAGGCCGAGGTCGGTAAATTTGGTCAAATCAGGTCTTTCTGAACCGGACGACATGGGGCGCACGTGGTGAACGGAAGCGCCTCGGCATGCGAACGCGGTCTACGCATGGTCTCTTTCCGCCCGGCGAACCGCTAGCCACTGCGCCGGGGGATGTCGTGTGGCGGGCAAGCAGCCCGCATCTGGAAAGCCGGCGGGCCCGCAGGCCCACCGAAGAACGTCGTCAGCTCAGCTGACGACGAGGTTGCCAGCCGAAGACTTGCCGGTCTTGCGGTCGGCGATCAGCTCGTAGGAGACGACCTGGCCTTCGCGCAGCTCGCGCAGGCCAGCGCGCTCGACAGCGCTGATGTGGACGAAAATGTCCGGGCCGCCAGCCTCAGGAGTGATGAAGCCGTAGCCCTTGGTGGCGTTGAACCACTTGACGGTGCCCTTGTTCATGGAATGCAGTCCCAGTTCTTCAGATCCGCGTAATCGTGAAACCCAGACCGGACGCGCGGACGCCCCGCCATGGCCTTGTATCGACGTGTGGTGGATCTGAAGTGGCCCGCCGGTCGGAATACCCGCGCGGAGGATTGGCCAGAACCGGCCGCATCTCGTCTTACATCGGTGGAGCTAGCACAAATTGCAAGGCGGGTCCAGTTTGCGCCGCCCTGGCGTCAGTCCAGCGCGATATCGAAGGTCACCGGATAATGATCCGAGCCATGACTGGCGGCGCCATAGCTTACATTGACCGCCCTGACCTCGGGACTGGCAAGCAGATTGTCGAGCAAGACGACCGGGACGAAACGGCCTGCGGGCCATGATGCGCCCAAGGTCGCGTGGCGGCGCAAATTTGCCTTGAATGCGAGGACGTTGAGCTTGAGCGAAAACGGAGTGAGATTGAAATCGCCGACCAGTATCTGAGGTTCCGCCCCCTGCCGGAGGCGATCGGCGAGCCAATCGATATGATCTACCTGCATCGCCGGCTGGAACGGATAGGCCAGATGCAGGCCCGTGATCACATAGGGCTTGCTCGTTCCGGCAAAGCGCGCCCACACGACAGGCGGGCTGGAGCGTGTCCGATCCGAGGAACCGGCATCGAGCCACGCCGCCTTCGACAGCAGGACCAGCCCGCAATTGCGCCGGGCACAAGATATGACATGCGGATACTTGTCCCTGAGCCATGGGACGATTTCCTGCTCAAGCCTGCTGCCGACCTCCTGCAGCACGACGACGTCGGCATCTTCCTCGCGCAGAAAGCCGACGACCGCTTGCGGCTCATGATTGCCGATCCAGACATTGAACGTCGTCACGCGCAGCGTCGACCGCGCCGACGTGGATGCCCGGGACATGAGCGGCAAGGCCGCCAGCATCACATTGGCCACCAGCACCGCCGCGCCGAGGCGAAAAAGCACTCGTCCGCCGGTCCAGAACGCCGCCAACGCCACGACGGCCGAGCCCGCGAGCAGCAACCATCTGAAGTGGTTGATCAGCTCCAGATAGGGAAAGAGGCCGGCCATTGCGCCAAGCATCGTGGCGAGCAGCACCGCGGCAACGGCTGGAGCAGCGACATATCCAGCGGCACGACGAAACCTCATCGGATCAAACGTCGATCTCGCCCAGTATGGCCATCAACCCCCCGAGGTCAGGCAGCGAGCGATATCGCTCATGCCCGTCTGGCTCCTCGGCATGCTCCAGCACCCAGGTCAACTCGTGCGGCACATGCACGGCCCAGGCTCCGGCGGCGAGCGCCGGGACGATATCGGATTTCAGCGAATTGCCGACCATCATGGCGCGTCCCGGCCCGTCGCCATGGCGGGCGAAGAGCTTCTCATAGGTCGCAGCGCTCTTGTCGCTGACGATCTCGACCGCGTCGAAGAAGTCGCCGAGGCCCGACTGCGCCAGCTTGCGCTCCTGATCGAAGAGGTCGCCCTTGGTGATCAGCACCAGCCGGTAGCGGCCAGCGAGCGCGGAGAGCGTGTCCTGCGCATGCGGCAGGGTCTCGACCGGGTGGGTCAGCATCTCGCGGCCGGCGGCGAGGATCTCACCGATCACTGCCGGCGGGACCTGGCCACGCGTGATCTCGAGCGCGGTCTCGATCATCGAGAGGGTGAAGCCCTTGATGCCGAATCCGTAGAAGGCGAGGTTGCGCTTCTCGGCCTCGAGCAGCTTGCCGGAGATTTCGGCCGCCTCGCCATGCTCGCCGAGCAGCGCGACGAAGCGGTCCTCCGTCAGCCGGAAGAACTGCTCGTTCTGCCAGAGCGTGTCGTCGGCATCGAAGCCGATGGTGGTGAGGGCGCGCATCGCCATCGCTCAGAAACTCCATGCGTCGCGCGATCGGGCGCAGACAGCAATCCCTATTCTAGCGCATGCAGCGGGTTGGCAGCACCGATCGTTCCCAGGCCGCATAGGCCGCCGGCTCCAGCACCTGCAACTCGATCGTCATCTCGTCGAAACGCTGCCCCGAAATCCGCGTCGCACCGCCATGGAAGGTTCCGGGCCTGGCCGGTTCGATATCGGTGACATCGAGCAAGCCCGGAATCGCCGAGACCTGCAGCTTCAGCTCGGGAACGGTCCATTCATGGATGATGTCGTCCGAGGTGAACTGCAGGCGCGCACGCTCGCCGGCCGGCAAGACAAGCGGACCTGCGACCTTACACGGCTGAGCGCCATCACCCGGCAAGCGGTACTGATAATGCCAGGCAAATTGCCGCCCGGTGACGAGGATGGTCCGCGCGGGCTGGGCAGCCAGCGGACGCAGGAAAAGCTCCTGCGCCTTCTCGCAGGCCTCGCGTGCGGGCGCCGGCCGAGCGTCGCAGAATGTCGGCGGGGGCGACGGCTCCGGCGCGTGCGCCATCGCTGGCTGGCCCGGACTGGCGACGACGGCAAGCGCAAACGCGCGGCAAGCCGCGCGCCGTGCCCGCCATCCGTCGATCACGCGTCCTTGGCCTTGATCGCCCCCAGCGCCGCCTGCGCGGCAGCGAGGCGCGCGATCGGCACGCGGAAGGGCGAGCAAGAGACGTAGTCGAGGCCGACGCTCTCGCAGAAGCCGATCGAGGCCGGGTCACCGCCATGCTCGCCGCAGATGCCGAGCTTGATGTTCGGGCGGGCCTTACGACCGCGCTCTGCAGCGAGCCTGACGAGCTCGCCGACACCATCCTGGTCGATCGTGACGAAGGGATCGGCTTCGAGCAGGCCGCGCGCGGTATAGGAGCCGAGGAAGGAGCCGGCGTCGTCGCGGCTGATGCCGAGCGTGGTCTGCGTCAGATCGTTGGTGCCAAAGGAGAAGAATTCGGCACTCCCCGCGATCTCCTCCGCCCGCAGCGCGGCGCGCGGCAGCTCGATCATGGTACCGACCTGATAGGCGAGATCGTCGCCGCTCTCCTTGCGCACGGCTTCCGCCATCGCATCGATCCGGCCCTTGACGAGGTCGAGCTCGGGCGAGCCCATGACCAGCGGCACCATCACCTCCGGGATGACCGGGTGGCCTGTCTCCTTGGCCGCGATCACGGCCGCCTCGAAGATCGCCCGCGCCTGCATCTCGGCGATCTCGGGATAGGCGACGGCAAGGCGCACGCCACGGAAGCCGAGCATCGGGTTGAACTCGTGCAACTCGGCAGCGCGGCGCTTCAGCTTGTCGGCGGTCGCCCCCATCGCGGCGGCAACCTCGGCGATCTCGTCGTCGGTATGCGGCAGGAACTCGTGCAGCGGCGGATCGAGCAGGCGGATCGTCACCGGCAGGCCCTGCATGATGGTGAAGAGTTCGACAAAGTCCTGGCGCTGCATCGGCAGGAGCTTGGCGAGCGCGGCGCGACGGCCTTTCTCCTCCTCGGCCAGGATCATCTCGCGCACGGCGAGGATGCGGCCAGCATCGAAGAACATGTGCTCGGTACGGCAGAGGCCGATACCTTCGGCGCCGAACTCGCGCGCAGCCTTGGCGTCACGCGGGGTCTCGGCATTGGCGCGGATCTTGAGGCGCCGCACCTTGTCGGCCCAGCCCATCAGCGTCCGGAAATCGCCGGAGAGCTCCGGCTGCTGCATCTTGACCTCGCCGAGCAACACCTGGCCGTTGCTGCCGTCGATGGTGACGAAATCGCCGGCCTTCAGCGTGGTCGGGCCGACGGTCATGGTGCCTTTGGCGTAGTCGACGCGGATCTGGCCGGCGCCGGAGACGCAAGGCTTGCCCATGCCGCGTGCCACGACCGCGGCATGCGAGGTCATGCCGCCGCGCGTGGTCAGGATGCCCTCGGCGGCATGCATGCCGTGAATGTCCTCAGGGCTGGTCTCGACGCGGACGAGGATGACCTTCTTGCCGGCCTTCTTGGCCGCCTCGGCGGCCTCCGAGGTGAAGACCACCTCGCCGGCTGCGGCGCCGGGCGAGGCCGGCAGGCCAGCGGTGAGCACGCGCCGCTCGGCCTTGGTGTCGATGGTCGGGTGCAGGAGCTGGTCGAGCGCACCGGGCTCGACGCGGCCGACCGCTTCGGTCTCGGTGATCAGCCCCTCGCGGGCGAGCTCGACCGCGATCCTCAGCGCCGCCTTGGCGGTGCGCTTGCCGGATCTCGTCTGCAGCATCCAGAGCTTGCCCTCCTGGATGGTGAACTCCATGTCCTGCATGTCGCGGTAGTGCTTTTCCAGGATGCCGTAGATGCGGCAGAGCTCGGCATAAGCCTCCGGCATCGCCTTCTCCATCGAAGGCTTGTCGGATTTGGCGGCGATCTTGGCCGCCTCGGTGATGTCCTGCGGGGTGCGGATGCCGGCGACGACGTCCTCACCCTGGGCGTTGATCAGGAACTCGCCATAGAGCGCGTTCTCGCCGGTCGAGGGATTGCGGGTGAAGGCGACGCCGGTCGCCGAGGTCTCGCCCATATTGCCGAAGACCATCGACTGGACGTTGACCGCCGTGCCCCAGGAGGCCGGGATGCTGTTGAGCTCGCGGTACTTGATGGCGCGGGCGTTCATCCAGGACGAGAAGACAGCGCCGACCGCGCCCCAGAGCTGCTGCTGCGGGTCCTGCGGGAAGTCGGAGCCGAGCTCCTTCCTGACGATGTCCTTGTACTTGCCAACCAGAATCTTCCAGTCATCGGCCGAGAGGTCGGTGTCGAGATGGAGACCCTTGCGCTCCTTGTAGTCCTCGAGCGCCTCCTCGAAATGACCGTGATCGATGTCGAGCACGACGTTCGAGTACATGGTGATGAAGCGGCGGTAGCTGTCATAGGCGAAACGGGCATCACCCGAGGCCTTGGCGACCGCCTCGACGGTAACGTCGTTGAGGCCGAGATTGAGGACGGTGTCCATCATGCCCGGCATCGAGGCGCGAGCACCGGAGCGGACCGAGACCAGCAGCGGATTGGCCGGGTCGCCGAAGGTCTTGCCGGTGAGCTTCGCCATGCCGGCGAGCGCATCCTTGACCTCACCATCGAGTTCGGCCGGGAAGCTCTTGCCGTTGTCGTAATACCAGGTGCAGACCTGCGTGGTGATGGTAAAGCCCGGAGGCACCGGAAGCCCCAGATTGCTCATCTCGGCCAGGTTCGCACCCTTGCCGCCGAGCAGGTTCTTCATGCCTGCCTCGCCCTCGGCCTTGCCGTCGCCGAAGGTGTAGACCCACTTCTGCCCTGCCATAGCCTGCCTTTCCCAACGTTGTCGCCGACATCAACGCCGGCGGGTCCGCCTGGTTTCGCATTTGCGGTGCCCGCTTGTTGCAGCGCACCGGTGCGCGGTGGTCATGCCGAAAACCGGATGAACAATCAATGAGCATGCGGCGGGAACGGGCTCGCCGCCCGGCAATCCCTGATCCCGGTGACTGGCCGCGCAATATGGCCAAGGTCGGCGCTGCGCGATAGGGTGGCGCTCCCGCCCGGAGCAGCGGCGACCTAGACCGACCCAATGGTCGCCAGCGCCATGCTCGCCTAGCCAGAACGACGCCGAAGCAAACGATGCGCCTGAGCGACTGCCACAACTTCCACGACTTCCGGACCCTCGCCAGGAAGCGGCTGCCGGGCCCGATCTTCAACTATATCGACGGCGCGGCCGACGACGAGGTCACGCTCCGGCGCAACTCCGAGAGCTTCGAGCATTGCGACCTCGTTCCCAATGTCCTGCGCGGCGTCACCAGCGTCGATACCTCCGTCACCGTGATGGGGCAAAAACTCGCAGTGCCGTTCTACTGCTCGCCCACGGCCCTGCAGAGGCTCTTCCATCACCAGGGCGAGCGCGCGGTCGCGGCGGCGGCAGCCCGCCATGGCACGATGTTCGGCGTCTCCTCGCTGGGCACCGTCAGCCTCGAGGAGCTGCGCAAGACCCATAGCGGCCCGCAGGTCTACCAGTTCTATTTCCACAAGGACCGCGGCCTGAACCGGGCGATGATGGAGCGCGCCAAGGCGGCGGGCGTCGACGTGATGATGCTGACCGTCGACAGCATCACCGGCGGCAACCGCGAGCGCGACCTGCGCACTGGCTTCTCGATTCCGTTCCGGCTCAACCTCGCTGGCATCACCCAGTTCGCGATCAAGCCGCAATGGGCGCTGAACTATCTCACTCACGAGAAATTCAGCCTGCCGCAGCTCGACAGCCATGTCGACATGGGCGGCGGCGTGATGTCGATCAGCCGCTATTTCACCGAAATGCTCGACCCGTCGATGACCTGGGACGACGTCGCCGAGATGGTCAAGCTGTGGTCGGGGCAGTTCTGCCTGAAGGGGATCATGTCCGTCGCCGATGCGAAGCGCGCCGTCGAGATCGGCTGCACCGGCATCATCCTCTCCAATCATGGCGGCCGGCAGCTTGACGGCTCCCGCGCCGCTTTCGACCAACTCGCCGAGATCGTCGACGCGGTCGGCGACAAGATCGACGTGATCATGGACGGCGGCATCCAGCGCGGCACGCATGTGCTGAAGGCCCTGTCGCTCGGCGCCAAGGCCGTCGGTGTCGGACGCTATTATCTCTACCCGCTCGCGGCGGCCGGCCAGCCCGGCGTCGAACGGGCGCTCGATCGACTCAAGACCGAGGTCGAGCGCGGCATGAAGCTGATGGGCGTCACCAGTCTCGACCAGCTGTCGCGCGAGAATCTGCGGTTCCGGTAGAGCCGGCTCAATGACGTCTCACTTTTGAGGCGCTGCGTCGGGAGCGATCAGCGACAAGCCGGGGAAATAGGTCCGATAGCGGGAGGCGTCGCGCGTGATCAACGTATAGCTGGCCACCGCCGCATGCGCGCCGATGAAGAAATCCGGGAGTGGCGATTGCTTCACACCGCCTCGGCGCTTGTAAGCAAGGAAGCACTTGCCGGCCAGAAATGCAGCGGCGAATGGAATCGGCTCCCGCTCCAGCATCGTCGTGGGGAGGGCCGCGTCCAAATCCTCGACCCGTGAATAATGGGTCGAGATTTCGGCATAGACCATCGCGTTGATCACAAGCCGCTGCCGATCAGCGGCCTCGGACAGGGCCCGCGCCGACCAAGCGCACCAGCGGGCGTCCTGCGTCAGAATGTCGAGCAGGACATTGCTGTCGACGAGGACTGCACTCATTCGGGCTCGCGCGTCAGCGCCATGATCTCATCGGTCGTCATGGCGATATCGCCCTTGCTCCGACGCAGATGCGCGACGAGCCTGTCGCCGCGTCCCATCTTACGGCGCGCCACGGCTGGCACAATCCGCACGACCTTGCCGTCGAACTCGAAATCCACCTCGGTCTCGGGCAGGAGCCCGGCCCGTTCGCGAATATCGGCGGGAATAGTCACCTGGCCTTTGGACGTGATCCGCATCGGCACCTCCTTACTCTTACCTGTAAGAGTAAGACTTTGGCCGTGGCGCTACAAGTTGCCCTGACGCGCATCTAGCGCTGTGGCCCTCGCGCCGCCTTCGGCCAGCGCAGCGGCCAGGCGACGATGCGCTCGACGATCTCCTCCTCGGCGACCTCGTCCTCGTTGGCGTGGACCTTGCCCCGGACGGACACGCCCGCGGCGATGACAGTCTGAGGATCGCCGGAAACCAAAGGATGCCACCAGGGCAGGTCCCGGCCCTCCCCGATCAGCCGATAGGCGCAGGTCGGCGGCAGCCAAGGCAGGGTGCGCACCGCCTCCGGCGTCAGCGTGACGCAGTCGGGCACCGTCTTCGAGCGATTGGCGTAGTCATGGCAACGGCAGGTTGCCGCGTCGAACAGGCGGCAGCCGATATCGGTCGCGTGGATCCTGCCGGTATCCTCGTCCTCCAGCTTGACCAGGCAGCAGCGGCCGCAGCCGTCGCAGAGCGATTCCCACTCCGCCTCGGTCATCTCCTCGAGCGTCTTGCTGCGCCAGAAGGGCGCTGTGTCGATCATCCGGTCGGCCATGGCCGCTTATGCCCCGGCAGGGCGGCAGAGGGAAGCGCGCTGCCGTCGCATCGCGCGAGACTCGGCCGCATATCTTACATTCATTCTAAGCTTTGTTTAGAGAGGTTATAATCTATGAAAATTGACCGAATACTCGGATCGGCCTAACGGGAGAAAGAATTCCCTCGTTCACGAGCTCTCCGATGCTGAACCGTCGCTATCTGCTGCGCGCCTTTACCGTCACCGCCGGCCTGGCGCTCACCGCCCTGCCCGCACTGGCCGACAAGGTCACGGTCACCGATATCGTCGGGCGCAAGGTCGAGGTCGAGGCTCCGGTCAAGCGGATCATCCTCGGCGAAGGCCGTCAGATGTATTTCGTCGGCGCGCTCGACAAGGACGAGCCGTTCAAGCGCGTCGTCGGCTGGCGCGACGATCTCGGCAAGGCCGATCCCGAGACCTTCCGCGCCTATGCGAAGCGCTATCCCGAGATCGCCAAGCTGCCGACTTTCGGCGGCATGAAGGAAGGCGCCTTCGACGTCGAACAGGCGATCGCGCTGAAGCCCGACGTGCTCTTCCTCAACATCGAGGCCAAGATCGCCAGCGACGAGGCCAAGCTGGTCGAGAAGCTCGCCTCTGTCGGCATCCCAGTCGTCTATGTCGACTTCCGCGAGAAGCCGTTCGAGCACACCGAGCCGTCGATGCGCCTGATCGGCAAGCTTTTCGGCCAGGAGCAGGTCGCCGAGGACTTCATCAAGTTCCGCGCCGAGCAGATCAAGGTCGTGACCGATCGTCTCGCCGCCGCCAAGGACCTGAAGCGCCCGCTCGTCATGGTCGAGCGCGCCGGCGGCTATTCCGACGATTGCTGCATGTCCTTCGGCAACGAGAACTTCGGCAAGATGGTGGACTTCGCCGGCGGCCGGAACCTGGCGACGCCGCTGATTCCCGGCACCTTCGGCACCGTCAACGCCGAGCAGATCGTCGCCTCCAATCCCGATGTCGTGATCGTCACCGGCAGCAATTGGGACGGCTATGTCCCGGGCGGCAACTGGGTGGGCCTCGGCTACGGCGCCGACATGACCGAGGCGCGCCGCAAGCTGACCAATCTGATGAAGCGCCCAGCCTTCAGCCAGACCGCCGCGGTCAAGAACGGCCGCGTCCACGGCATCTGGCACCAGTTCTACAACAGCCCCTACCAGTTCGTGGCGATCCAGGAGATCGCCAAGTGGCTGCATCCGGAGCTGTTCAAGGACGTCGATCCGGGCGCGACGATGAAGGTGCTGCACGAGCGCTTCCTGCCGCTGCCTTACGAGCCCGGGCTGTGGGTCTCGCTCGAGGCCGCCAAGTGAGCCTAGCCCCCGCCAGCGCGGATGAGATCGTGACGCAACCAGTGGAAGCCGCGCTGCGCTCTGCGCAGGGCCGCGACGCCTACCGGGCATTGGCGCTACGCCGCAAGCTGATCCTGACGGGGTTCGCTGCCGTGCTGATGGCCTGCCTGATCGTCGACCTGATGCTCGGGCCGGCCCGCTACAGCGTCACGGAAGTCGTCAACGCGTTGATCTCGCCCTCGACCGCACCGGCAGCCGTCCGGGTGGTGATCTGGGACATCCGCCTGCCCATCGCGCTGATGGCGGTCGTCACCGGCGCCGCGCTCGCCATCGCCGGCGCGCAGATGCAGACCGTGCTGAACAACCCGCTCGCCAGCCCGTTCACGCTCGGCATCTCGGCCGCAGCGAGCTTCGGGGCAGCGCTGGCGTTGGTTTTCGGCGTCGCCATCGTGCCGCTCGCCATCGACTATGTCGTGCCGCTCAACGCCTTCGTGATGGCGATGGGCGCCTCGCTATTGATCCATCTTTTGAGCCAGCGCCGCGGCGTCACCACCGAGACGGTGGTGCTGCTCGGTATCGCGCTGGTCTTCACCTTCAACGCCCTGCTGGCGCTGCTGCAGTTCTTTGCCTCGGAGCAGGCGCTCGGCGCGGTCGTGTTCTGGATGATGGGCTCGCTGACCAAGGCGAACTGGCACAAGCTCGCCATCACCTCGGCCGTGCTGCTGATCTGCATCCCGCTATTCGCCCGCCGGGCCTGGGCGCTGACGACCTTGCGCCTCGGTGACGAGAAGGCGGCGAGCTTCGGCATCGACGTCCGCTATCTGCGGCTCGAGACCATGTTGCTCGTCGCCCTGCTCGCGGCGGTTCCGGTCGCCTTCGTCGGCACGATCGGCTTCATCGGCCTGGTCGGCCCGCACATCGCCCGCATGGTGATCGGCGAGGACCAGCGCTTCTTCATGCCGGCCTCGGCGCTGGCGGGCGCCGCCGTCCTCTCGGCCTCCTCGGTGGTCTCAAAGTCGCTGATCCCCGGCCTGATCTTCCCGATCAGCATCGTCACCGCGCTGGTCGGCGTGCCCTTCTTCTTCAGCCTGATCCTGACCAGCCGGAGGCGCTCATGGTGAAGCGCCTGACTCTCAGCGAGGTCGGCGTAGCCTATGGCAAGCGCCAGATCCTCTCGGGAATCACCACGCCCGAGATGAAGGGCGGCGAGGTCGTCGCCGTGATCGGCCCGAACGCGGCCGGCAAGTCGAGCCTGTTCCGTCGCATCGCCGGACTGCTCGGAGGCGCCGGCTCGGTCCATGTCGACAGCACGACCGGCAAGTCGCCCTGCTATCTGCCGCAGGACACCGCGGTGAACGCGGTGCTGACCGTCTATGAATCGATCCTGCTCGCCCGCAAGCAGGGTGGCTCCTGGGGCGTCGGCGACGACGAGCTCGCCGCGATCGACGAGGCCCTGCACGCACTGGACATCGCCGACCTCGCCTTCCGCGGTCTCGGCGAGCTCTCCGGCGGCCAGCGCCAGCTCGTCTCGATCGCCCAGACACTGGTGCGCCGGCCCGAGATCATGCTGCTCGACGAGCCGACCAGCGCGCTCGACCTGCACCGCCAGTTCGAGGTTCTGAGCCTCGTCGGCCGCCTCGCGCGCGAACGGCAGATCTGCGTGCTGATCGCGATCCATGACCTCAACCAGGCATTGCGCATCGCCGACAAGGTGATGGTGCTGTCGCAGGGGCGCCTCGCCGCCTTCGGCGATCCGCGCGAGATCATCACGCCAGCCCTGCTGGAAGACGTCTACGGCGTCGTTGCCCGGGTCGAGGCAGCCGAGGGCGAGACACCCTTCGTGGTCGTGCATGGGTCTGCCCGCAGGCGCAGCCGCGACGATGCGCAGCTTGCGCACGCCCGGGCAGCGGAATAATCCCATCCCAGTTCAGCTTGGCGACCCGCCGATGTCAGACAGCAGCCTCCCCACCGGTCTTTCCACTCCCGGCGCCAACTTCTCCCTCAAGGAGGAGATCCGGTCCTATTGGTCCGGGCGGGCCGCCACCTTCGATCAGCAGGTCGGCCACGCCATCAAGTCGGACGCCGAGCTCGCTGCCTTCCAGTCGCTGCTGCGCCAGTCTTTCGGCGCGGAGTCGCGCGAGGTGCTCGATCTCGCCTGCGGCACCGGCGAGATCACCAGGGCGCTGCTCTCGCTCGGCCACAAGGTCACTGCGATCGATTTCTCCGACGAGATGCTGACGCGCGCCCGCGCCAAGCACGGCGACAAGGCCCGGATCCTGGCCGGCGATGCCGAGCGCCTGCTCGACGACGATGGCACCTACGACGCGCTGGTGACGCGCCATCTGGTCTGGACGCTGACCGATCCCGAGGCAGCCTTCGCCGAATGGTTCCGGGTGCTGAAGCCCGGCGGCAAGCTGCTCGTCATCGATGGAGACTGGATCAACCGCTCCTGGCTGCAAGGCCTCATCAACCGCGCAGCGACCTTCCTGCGCGAGCGCGCCGGCTCAGCCCCGCACGGCTCCGACCGCGACGCCTTCGACTCGATCACCAAGCGCTTCTTCTTCCGCGATGGCCTGAGTTTCGAGCGGCTCGGGACCATGCTGCGCCAGGCCGGCTTCGCCAGCATCGAGGCGGCCGATTACGCGCAGGTGGTCAGGGCGCAGCAGCGCCATGCCGCCCTGCACGACGCGCTCCGGCTGGCCTCCTCAACCCGCTTCGCGGTGCTGGCGACCAAGGACTGACCCACCGGCAACACCGCCTTTTTTGTCGGGCAACCACACTTTCGCATACTTCCGTTGCGGGCTCGGAGCACTTACCTTCTGAAATCGGGCCAGGTCTTCGCCGGCCGGTCCGGGATACCGCGGACGCGCGCCCGCGGCAGGTTCAGGATGCCCGACCGCCGTGATGGAGTTCAGGAAAGCGAGCTGGACGACCCGTCTCAAGCGCTTCGCGCTGAGCGTCGATTCATGGATCGACGCCTCGCTCTATTCCGCGGGCCACCGCGCCGGCGATATCTATGAACGCATCCGCAGCGCGACCGACCGGCTGAGCGTCAGCGGCCCGAAGCGGCTCGCCGCCGAATTCGCCAGCGAAGGCCTCAATGTCGGCATCGCCGGCGCGATCGTCATGCTGATGCTTGCCATCCCCGCTTTCCGAGAGGGGCGCGAGGAAGCGCTGAAGAATCAGGTCTTCGCCGTCACCTTCCTCGACCGCTACGGCTCCGAGATCGGCCATCGCGGCGCCCGCCATGACGACTCGCTGAAGCTCGAGGAATTCCCTGACCACCTGCTCAAGGCGGTGCTAGCGACCGAGGACCGGCGCTTCTACGACCATTTCGGCATCGACGTGATCGGCACCTTCCGAGCGCTCACCGTCAACGCCCGCGCCTCGGGCGTGGTGCAGGGCGGGTCCTCGATCACCCAGCAGCTGGCGAAGAACCTCTTCCTCAACAACGAACGCTCGCTCGACCGCAAGATCAAGGAAGCCTTCCTCTCGCTCTGGCTGGAATACCGGCTGACCAAGAACGAGATCCTCAAGCTCTACCTCGACCGCGCCTATATGGGCGGCGGCACCTTCGGCGTCGCGGCGGCGGCCGAGTACTATTTCGGCAAGTCGGTGAAGAACGTCACGCTGGCGGAAGCGGCGATGCTCGCCGGCCTGTTCAAGGCGCCGACCAAGTTCGCCCCGCACGTCAACCTGCCCGCGGCGCGGGCGCGCGCCAACGACGTGCTGGGCGCCATGGTCGATGCCGGCTTCATGACGGCCGGCCAGGTCGATTCCGCCCGGCGCAACCCGGCGACGCCGATCGACCGCAAGCGCGATTCCAGCCCCGACTACTATCTCGACTGGGCCTTCGACGAGATCCGCAAGCTCGCCGAGGACGGCAAGCTCGGACCGGAGCGGGTCCTGACGGTCAAGACTCCGCACGATCCGGCAATCCAGAAGCGCGCCGACGAGGCAGTCGAGTCGATCCTGCGCCAGCACGGTCCGGCTTACCGCGCCCGACAGGCGGCGGCGGTTATCATGGACCCGGACGGGGCGGTGCGCGCCATCGTCGGCGGGCGCGACTATGGTGCGAGCCAGTTCAACCGCGCCACGGCGAGCCTGCGCCAGCCCGGCTCCTCCTTCAAGCCTTACGTCTATGCGGCGGCGATGAGCGCCGGGCTCTACAAGCCGACGACGATCGTCACCGACCGGCCGGTCTGCATCGGCAACTGGTGCCCGAACAATTACGGGCGCTCCTATGCCGGCTCGATGCCGCTGACGGTGGCGCTGGCGAAATCGATCAACACGATCCCGGTGCAGATGTCGATCGCGATCGGCAAGGCGACCGGCGAGACGCACGAGGCCCGCGCCGCCCGCATCGGCCGAACGAAGATCGTCGAGACCTGCCGCGCCATGGGCCTGACCACGCCGCTGACCGACACGGTCTCGCTGCCGATCGGCGCCGGCGAGGTCACGGTGATCGAGCAGGCAGCCGGCTATGCCGTCTTCGCCAGCGGCGGCAAGCGGGCCAAGCCCTATGCCGCCTTCGACATCCGCAACTCGATGGGCGAGGAGATCTACCGCCACGATCGCGACGAACCCGCTCCGGCCCAGGTGCTGAGCACTCAGGTCGCGTTCGAGATGAACCAGATGCTCTCCACCGTGCCGACTGCAGGCACCGGCCGGCGCGCGGCGCTCGACGGCGTCGTCAGCGCCGGCAAGACCGGCACGACGAACGGTTACAAGGATGCCTGGTATGTCGGCTATACCGGCAATCTCGTCGGCGCGGTCTGGTTCGGCAACGACGATTCCTCCGAGACAAACAACATGACCGGCGGCTCGCTGCCGGCAATGACCTGGAAGGAGATCATGGCCTTCGCCCATCAGGGCATCGAGCTGAAGCCGATTCCGGGCGTGACGCCACAGCCCGGCGACGTCAAGGCGGCGGTGGCGAAGGCGCCCGATCCGACTGCCGCAGCCGGCGCCGGGCACATGCCGCGCAAGTCCTTCGAGGTGCTTTCCTCTGTCGGCGCGATGTTCAAGGCGGTCGAGGCGCCGCGAGCCGCCCGGGCTTCGGTGCAGGTCGGGGCTCGCGATGCAGCGCCCGGCCTTTCCGCCATCCGCTAGCGTGCCGCCGGTGCGGACCGAGATCGCCCCATGCGCGTCCTTCCGCTGGCTTATGTGATCGCGCTCGGCGCCGGCCTTGGCCTCGTCTCCGCCCGTTATGCGGTGGCGGAGAGGCCCTGGTTCGGCCGTGCCCAGATCGGCGCCTGGACGAGCTGGCCGAACAGCGGCGCGCGCGACATCGATCCCTATATGCGGGCCTATCTGGCGCGTGGCGTCCACCTGCCACTCGGCGCCGGCGAAGGGTTGGAACTGATCGCCAAGCAAGACGATGCCGGACAGGCACTCGACGCGCGCTGCCGCTATCTGATCACCGGCGTGACGCCGCAGGCGCGCGGCTGGTCGCTCGGCGTCGCCGATCCAAGCGGACGCTCCCTGCAATTGCCGACCGAGCGCGAGAGCTTCACCGATGCCGAGATCGTTCGCGGCGAGCGCGGCGGCATGCGCATCGTGCTGGCGACCACGCCCGAGACCGGCAATTGGCTGCCCCTGTCGGCCGCGGGCCGCTTCCAGCTGCGCCTGCGTCTCTACGATACGCCGATATCGAGCCATGCCGGCGAGCTCAGGCCGGACGCCCTGCCCCGCATCGCCAGAATCGATTGCCGATGAGCGCGATCGACGACAGCCGGTCGGTGCCGCCCGCGGAGCAGCGCCCCTCCCGCCCGCGGACATGGCCGCACCGCTTCCTGTCGCGGCTGGGAAGCGGCCTGCTGCGGCTCGCGATACTGACCCTGGCGGGCCTGCTGCTCGCCGGCATCGTCCACATCGTCACCGTGCTGCGTATCCCGGTCCTGGCCACGCACGACGCGGCCACCGTCTACGCGGCGCTGGGCGCGAACGGCCATGCCGAGCTGGTGACGCCACCGCCGGCGGGACTGCCCGCCATCCTCGACGGCGCCCCCAACAGCGTCGCGGCGGTGTGCAGCTACGACCTTGCGGCCGGGCCGCTGCGCGTGGTGGCCCGCACCGGCTCCCTGCCGCTCGGCCTCACAGTCCACCGTCGCGGTGGCGGCGTCGCCTATGCGATCACCGACCGGGCAGCGATCCGCGGCGTGCTCGAATTCGTGGTGATGACGCAGGAGCAGCTCGACGAGCGCCTGGCCAATGACGAGGAGGGCGAGACCTCGCGGGAACTACGCGTGGTCTCGCCCTCGCTGCAGGGGCTCGTCGTCGCCAGGGTGGTGGTCCGCCGCACCTTCGACCGCAGCGAGGCGGAGGCACTGGCAACCGGTGTCGCCTGCGGGCTGGCGGATTAGGGCTGCACCGGGATGACGGCTCGACCTGATCGAATCGCGCCCTAATCCGGCTTCGCGCTCAGCGTTCCGAAGATCGATTCGAGCTGCGCGCTCATCGGCAGGCGCAGGCGCTCGCCGCCCGGCAGCTTGTGCATGAACCAGCGGTTATAGGTGTGCTCGAGCTCGCGGCTCTCGCCGATGGTCCGGAACACCCTGTCGACCAGCGCGGCCATGGCGGGATCGTCGCGGCGAAACATGATGCCGTAGGGGTCGTAGGACAGAAAGTCGCCGACGACCATCACCTTGTCCTCGGCCTTGGCGCGCGCGACCATGCCGTAGAGCAGGATGTCGTCGCCGGCATAGGCATCGGCCTTGCCGGCCATGAACAGCGCGAAGGACTGGTCATGGTCCGGCGTGGTGATCAGGGTGGCGCCGGTCTTGAAGCGATCAGCACGTAGAGGGTAATCGGTGGTCGCTTATTGGTTTCCGCCGCGGCTGCCATTGTTTCCCCCTCGTGCCTCTGGGTCAGCGATGCCATTTCTGCCAGCTCGCCCGTGGACGAAACCGACGGACCACAACCAAAAGGGTCAATCTATATTATCCGACGTCAATGACCTGCAGGCCGGCGTCGAGCCGGCAGCGAGATTGCGCGAGCCTAGCGGCCCCCATCAGAGCCAGCCATTGCGCCTGAAGCGCCAGTAGAGCGTCAGGCAGGCGCTGACGATGAACGCCAGCACGACGTAATAGCCGTAATGCATTTCCAGTTCCGGCATGTTCTTGAAGTTCATGCCGTAGATGCCGGCGACCGCCGTCGGCACCGCGAGAATGGCCGCCCAGGAGGCGAGCCGCTTGGTGATCGAGTTCTCCTGGCTCTGGCCGACGA
Organism: Allobosea sp. NPDC003192; assembly: GCF_050275675.1. Lineage (NCBI taxonomy): Bacteria > Pseudomonadati > Pseudomonadota > Alphaproteobacteria > Hyphomicrobiales > Alloboseaceae > Allobosea > Allobosea sp. NPDC003192. The sequence goes on along the minus strand of NZ_JBNNPK010000009.1, from coordinate 186,074 downwards.
GCAGGCTCGCCTCGAAGGCGAAGGCGAGCACCTCGCGCAGGCTGTCGATCTTCTCCTGCACGGTGCGGATATGGTCGGTCACGTCGCGGAACATCGCCGCCAGCGTCGGGCGCACCTGCGGCACGCTGCCGTTGGTCAGGCGCTGGCAGACCTCGACGAGCGGGCCGACCGCATTGCGCAGGCGCAGGAGGTCGCGCCTGAGCATGTAGAGTCGCTCGATGTCGGAGCGCGCCATCGGCTTGGCGAGAACCTTGTCCTCGATCTCCTCGACCTCGTCATGGATCGATTCGAGCACGGGCATGTAGTTGTCGACGATGAAATCGAGGATGGCGTAGAGGATGAAGTCCTCGCCCTTGGCCAGCGAGGTCGGGCAAGTCTCCCAATGCTGCCGGACCGAGGTATACGAGGTCGAGGCGCCGTGCCGGACGCTGACGATGTAGCCGTGCCCGATGAAGATATGCGTCTCGCCGAACGCGATGCGCTTGTCGATCATCTGCGCGGTGCGGGCGACGACGAACAGCGCATCGCCATACTGTTCGAGCTTGGGCCGCTGATGGGCGTTGGTCGCGTCCTCGACCGCCAGGGGATGCAGGTTGAACTGCTCCTGCACGCATTTGAGCAGCGCCGCATCGGGCTCGAGCAGCCCGATCCAGACGACGTGGCCGTCCTTGCGGGACCATTCGCCGGCCTTCTCGATCGGGATATCGGCGATGCGCACGCCATGGGCATAGACGCTCGAGGCGACGACGCCGGCCTCATGACGGTGCCCCTGATCGACGGGTGGATCGGAGGGCGCCTCCACTGGTGTCGAGGCAGCGAACCTGACTTGCGTGACTGACATGCGATCACCTCACCGATCGCCGGCTCATGATCGGCAGGCTAGACCCAATCCAGCGGCGATGGGAACCATTTTTCGCAGTGCGGCTCAGCGGCGACTTCGACTTGCCGGGGAGCGCTTTCTCGCGGGAGCGTCCGCTACCCCTTGTAGACCACAGGCCCACGGCTCGCCGGCGCGCCTGCGCCGCTGAAGACGCCGATCAGCGGCAGATTGCAGGCCGTGCCCAGTTCGCTCTCCAGCGCCATGATCGCGCGCTCGGCCCGGACCGCCTCGCGCGACGGCATCTCGACCATCAGATTGTCGAGCGAGAAGCGGTAGCTCTTCAGCCGGAAGCGGGCCCGTTCGCAGACCCAGAGCATCAACCCCTCGTTCTCGGTGACGCGCTGGGTGGCCGGGTCGCGCTGCTCTGGCGGCACAAGCTGCGATGCGTCGAGGGTGCGCAGACGGGCGCGGTCGGCATTGATGACGCGCAAAGCGTTGGCGCGGAACTGGCCGAGCAGCAGCCGGTCGCCATTGGCGTCCTCGCTCAGCCGGTTGTAGCGCGAGGCCTGCGAGGCGAAGGAGCCCGAGGTCAGGGCGCGATGATAGGCAGCGATGTCGTTCGACTGGGCCTCCACCGGCAGGATGCGGGCATGGGCGAGCTTGGAGACCTCACGGTCGAAATCGCTGCGCTCATGCGCCGGCAGCACGAGCCGCCAGGCGCGGTCGCGCAATCGTTCTTCGTCATCGGTCAGATGAAACCAGGACGAAGCCTCGCCGCGAAAGCGGGCGCTCCAGTCGCCGACCGCCGGCGCGATCTGGTCGGCGAAGATGTTGGGACGGGGCCGGCCGAGATCGCCGGTGGTCGAGCAGCCGGCGAGCAGGAGGCAGGACAGCGCCATCGCGGCGAGAGCGTGTGACGCGAACAAGTGGGAACCGGTTTTTCGCATGAATCCCACTCGAACTCTCAAGAACGGAACGCAATGATCAGGACCGATCCAAAATCATCCTGATCCGTCAGTTCTCACCCCGGACGCCTGCGCCGCGTCTCGCGTTCACCACGACCGGCAGGGCGCGGACGCCGCGGCGGCTTGCTCGCGGCCGGCTCGTGCTGGCGCTCGTAGCGCACGCCGGTGAAGAACAGGATCTGGCCGAACGGCCCCTCGGCCAGAGGGGCCTGGCTGGCGAAGCGCCTGCGCGGCGCGAAAGGAATGACGTCTGCCATAATGCGCCTCCCTTGCTGGCGCCTGCACCCAATTCGCAAACAACGCGGAAGCCCGGATAGCCGAGCGCTCAAATCGCGTCGTCCATCCTCAAGACCATCAAGGGGCCATCATGGTTAACGCCGTGCTAACGCATCGGAGATAAGTTTCGAAAAAGTGAAGTTCGCCCGACGAGAATCGCCCATGCCGTCCCGCATCGCCTCAGACCTTGCCGAACTCGCCAGGCTGGCCAGCGACGGCGGGCTCGACCTGCGCCAGGTCGCGCTGCGGGTGAAGACCGATCTGCTGCTGGCGACGCCGAGCCCCTCGCCCGAGGACATGGAGGCCTTCCGCGCCATGGCGGAAGCCTTGGTCCCGGTGATCGACGAGACGACTGCGACGATCCTCGCACGCAAGCTCGCAAGCTGGCCGCATGCTCCGCGCGAGATGCTCATGGGCCTGCGCGCTCGCGGCGGCGAGGTGCTGGCTGCCCTGATCAGCCATGGCATGCCGCTCAGTGCAACGGAGATCGAGGAGATCGCGGCCGAAGGCGATGGCGAAGCGAAAGTCGCCCTCGCCGGCCGGCACGACCTCACCAGCAGCGCCAGCATCACGCTCGCCGGCCACGACTATGCGGAGATCGACGCGGCACTGGCCGCAAACACGGCAGCGTCGCTGCCGCACGCCGCGCTCGACCTTTTGCTGCCGCGCGCTGCCCTCGCGCCGGAACTCGGCGCGAGCCTGCTGGCGCGGGCCGATCTGCCGGTGTCGGAGCTGACACCTCTCTTCCTGCAGGCGAGCCTGGAAAAACGCCTCGCCATGATCGATGCGGCCAAGGGACATGAAGCGCTGGCGCCCTCGCAGCGACCAACGACGCTCGACGGCGACCAGATCTCCGGCCTGATCGCGACGGCGCTCACCGACCGTCCCAGTGCTTTCGCAGCGCTGGCAACTGCCTTCGGCGGCGATGCCCGTTTCGCCAAAGCGCTGGCGAACGATCCATCGCGCCAGCTTGCGGCGCTGGCGCTGGTCGGCTGCGGGGCGAGCCCTGAGGATGCGACGCGCTTCCTGATCGGCCTGGGCGATGACGCGGCTCGCTCGGTCGAGCGCATCTTCGCTCTGGTCGAGCTGATGCGCTCGCTGCAGCCGGCGGTGGCACGGCGGCTGGCCCAGCAGATCGGTGGAGTAGCGCCGCGCAGCACCCGGTCGGGAACGCTGCAGCCCGCCATGGATCCGAGCGGAACGCCGGCACGCCCCGGCGCCGAGCGGACGCCGTCCCGCGGCATCGTCCAGGAGGTCAGGCGCAGGCTCGGCGGCGGCAGCAGCGACTGAAAGCTAGCTCTCGACGACGTCCAGTCGTGGATCGCCGGCGCGGTTCTCGATCTCGACCAGCCAGAGATCGCTGTCGAAGCGAAGCTCGCGTTCGACCCTGTCCTCGATTGCAAGCGGATCGGCATCGAGCACGAGCTGGAACCGCCGTTCGCCCTTCTCGTCCGCCAGCGCCTGCGGCGCCGGACCGTAGAGCGCGGCCGTGCCGTCGAGACGATCGAGCTTGACGAAGATCGCGCCGGCCTCGCGGGCGCCGCGCCGGCGCAGCACCGCGACAAGCCCGTCATGCGCGGCCCGACGCAGATAGGCCGAAACCCAGAAATCGCTGGTCAGGCGCGGCAAAGCAGGCGCCCGGACCTCAGCGCCGCGGCCCGCGGATATCCGCCGGCGGGCGGATGTCGGAGCCGTTGATCAGGTCGGCGATCGGATCACGCACCGCCGGCGGGGCGGCCGAGGCCGTGCGAGCCGGAGCCGCCTGCGCCTGGCGCGGCTGGGCGGGCGCAACCGGCGCCGGCGGGCGTGGCGCCGCATCACGAGTGGCCGGCGCCAGGGTGCCGGGCCGTGCCGGCGGCATCACCGCCTGCGGGGCGGGCGCGGGCTCGGCGAGCGCAGGAGGCTCGGCCCGGCGCGGCTCGGCCGTCCGCGCCGCAGATTGCGAGGGCGGCGACAGCATCGGCGCGGGATGACGGCCCTTCTGGAACAGCACGGCGTTCAGGACGATCAGCACCGATACGGCCGCAAAGAGCAGTACGAGCAGGCCGCGGCCCGGGCGGCGGGCGAGCCAGCGCAGCATCCGGGCCGGCATCGACGGCGCGGCGCGCCGGCCGGCAGGGCGGCGCACAGGCATCGACAGCGTCGCATCGGAACGGGCACGGGCGGCGAGCGTGGCTGACATGGGTCTTGAACTCTCAGGGTCAGGCGGTCAGGCGAATGGGTTGCTTGGTCTCGAGGCCCCGGCGTGGGGCGCGGGCGAAGGTCGCGATGCGGGCCGGCTCGCTCGCGGCGGCGACCCCGCCGATCGGCAGGCGGACGCCGACGCGGGTGCCGATACCAGGCGCGCTCTCGATGGTGAGCGTGCCGCCATGCAGGCCGACCAGACCGCGCACCACCGAGAGGCCGAGCCCGGTTCCGTCATGAGCACGGTCATAGGACGACTTGGCCTGGAAGAAGGGATCGCCCAGCCGCGGCAGATCTGCGGCGGCAATGCCGATGCCGGTATCGGAGACCGAGAGGTCGATCATCCCGCCATCTCGCACCAGAGCGAGCGTGACGCGCCCACCCGGCGGCGTGAACTTGATCGCGTTCGAGAGCAGGTTGAGCATCACCTGCTTCAGGGCGCGGCGGTCGCCAAGCAATTGCGGCAGATCCGGGCCGACGATCCGTTCGAGCGCGACCGTGCCGCTGCTCGCCTTGAGCGCGACGACGTTGCAGCAATCCTCGGCGAGCTCGGCCATGTCGAGCGCATCCTGCTCGATGGTCATCGCCCCGCTCTCGATTTTCGAGACATCGAGCAGCGTGTTGACGACGTCGAGCAGGTGATGGCCGGAATCATGGATGATCCTGGCGTATTCCTGCCGCTGCGCCGGGCTGAAGGAGGCGCCGATCTCGCCACTCAGCATCTCGGAGAAGCCGATGATGGCGTTGAGCGGCGTGCGCAGCTCATGACTGACCGTCGCCAGGAACTGGCCCTTGACGTCGCTCGCCTTCACCGCCTCGACGCGATCGCGCTCGCGCTCCTCGTCGATCGCGTGGCGATCGGTGACATCGCGACTGACGCAGACGACGGCGGCGCCGGCGCGCGGGCCGGTTTGCTCGATGCGCCGGGCGCTGAGATCGAGCCAGCGCACGACCGGGCTCGCGGCAGCCTGGCCATCGACGCCCGCCGGGACAAAGAGGACGCGGAAGCAGGCGCTGGCCCGGCCGCCGCCATGCGCGGCATCGCTCAACGCCTTGAGGAAGAGCGGCCTGTCGGCGATGTGGACGCGCTCGAACAGGCCACGGCCGAAGAGCTGGGCCGGTTCGGCCCCGGTCAGGCCGCGCGCGGCCTCATTGGCGAAGACGACGGAGCCGGCCGCATCATGCCAGGTGACGAGATCGCCGACATGTTCGAGCATCAATTGCGCCCGCGCATCGGAGGCGCGGTGCTCGCGCAATTCGTCGTCGCGGCGGTAGAGGAAGCCGATCGTGATCAGCGCGGCGTGCAGCACCGCCACCGCGGCGAATACCGGCATCGCCTGCCAGGTCCAGGCCGCCGGCTCCGCGATCGCGCCCGTCCCTTGCAGGGCGACGACGGTGCCGAGACCAATCACCGCGAGCGCGCTGGCGCGCGCCACATAAGGCCGTGAGCCGAAGAACATCGCCTCGGCCGGGACCGCCGCGAGCCAGATGAGCAGGGGCGAGGACGCCCCGCCGGTCAGGCAGGCGAGCGTGGTGATCAGCAAGGTCAGGGCAGCGCCGGAAATGCAGTGCGCGAGATCGAGACGGCCGGTGCGCGAGAGCAGGAACACCGCGAGCAGCGGCAGGGCCAGCGCGACGAGGACGAGCAGTTCGAGCGCACCGATGCGGCCGCGCCAGGCAATGTAGGCCGGCATCAGGCTGAGCGCCGCGATCGAGGCGGCAAGCCTGCTCAGCATGAAGCGCTCATGACGCATGCGCTCGAGCGAGTCGGCCAGCGCCGATGGGTGGACCATCGCCGCGACCTGCGCCCTCACCGCCGTCATCAAACTGGAAAACCGCAAACGCGCACCTCTGCCGGCCTCGGCGCTTTCGCCTCGCCTTGTTGTCCCGATCCTCGCGGCTGCCGTTTAAGCGGGGCTTAAAGCGAGGCGGCTCGAAACGAGGCAACATTTTGGCGCTCGGTGAAATAGCTTTTGTTTTTCAACAAATTGCGCGGATCGAGACACTCCGTGCCATGCCAAGCGGTTGTTGGCGGCAAGGTGAACGGAAGCTGAAGACGATGCGCCGCCTTTGATTCAAATCGAGGCTTTCCGCGACACGCGATCTTTCGATCCCCGCGCTATCGTCACGTCATTCACGGGCTGGGGAGCCTGGAACCGGACGGGGACGACAGATGGCCTATCTTCTGCGCAGCCTGGCGATCGTCGGCGTGATCGCGCTGAACTCGCCCGTGCATGGCACGAAGAGCGAGCCCGATGCGCTCGCAGTCGATGCCAAGGCGGCAATCGCGATCCTCGCCAAGATCGACCCCAAGGCGGCGCTGCAGGGCGCGACCAGCCTGCGCGAAGCGGCGGAAGTCCTGGCCGGGCTGGAGCCCGAGACCCGCGCCCGGGTCCTTGCACTGGCGGCGAACGCCGCGACCCGCGCCACCGAACCCCAGCCGCGACAGCGCTGAGACTTGACCTCCCCGCGCGGGAAGCCGAAGACGCTCGCCATCGCCGTCGCATTATCAGCGGCGGGATGAGGCGGAGGCCGATTGCGGAGTTCATGAGCGAGAGCCTCGACGAGATCGTCGCCAATTTCGAGCTGCTCGACGAGTGGGACGATCGCTACCGCTATCTGATCGAGCTCGGGCGCACGCTCGCTCCTTTGCCCGAGGAAGCGCATAGCGACGCCAACAAGGTGCGCGGCTGCGCCAGCCAGGTCTGGCTCGAGACCCGCACCGAGGGCGGCCCCGGCGAGACCACGCGCCTGTTTTTCCAAGGCGACAGCGACGCGCATATCGTGCGCGGGCTGGTCGCGCTCGCCATCGCCATCCATTCCGGCCATACGGCGCAGGAGATCCTGACGACCGACGCCTTCGCCATCTACGAGCGGCTCGGTCTGGCGGCGCACCTGACGCCGCAGCGCTCGAACGGCGTGCGCGCCATGATGGAGCGGATCAAGAACGACGCACGGGCTGCGCTCGTCTAGCTCCCAGAGCCCGGAGAGAACGGGATGGACGGGCGCGCATCGGGTGCGCGCCAGACAGCCCGGCGAGCCGAAGGATCCTCTCTTCCGCCCAGCCCATAGTGTTCGACCAGCGCCGACAGCGCCAACCGCAGCACGACCTTGGCCGAACGCGCCGGCCATTTGCGTTCGCGCTCGACCTGGTCGAGCCCCTTGAGGAAGCCGCAGACGTCGATCGCCAGGCCCGACAGTTCCGGGCCGAGGCGCTTGCAGGCGAGTCTGACGCGCTGGCGTGCCGCCAGGCCGGAATCGGACGCCTCGGCGGGTCCGCGCGCCGGCGCATGGGTTCCGGCAGCGAGGCCCGCATCCCAGTTGACCGTCACTCGCGGCAGCATTTGCGCCAATGTCAGATCGGCACGGAAGCGCTCGCCGGCAGCGAACTCGGACGTGGAAATCTGCGGCGCTCCGTCCTTTCCCGGGCGGCGATGGAGCCAGAGCAGCGGGCTCTCGCGCTCGTCCACGATGACCTCTTGCACCGCGCCATCGACCGTGACCGTCATTGTTGCACGCGGCCTTTCGATCTCGATGCCGGCAAGACGCAACCGCCGTCTCCCTGCTTCCGTCGACCAGGCGGCGAAGCCAGCCGCAACGAGAGCGTCCGCCTCGGCGGCTGGGACATAACCCGCCCCGAGCGTGGCTCCGCCCGCGCCGCGCCGGTAAAGCGCGATACGTCCGCAGCCCAACGGCGAATCGATCGCATAGGCGCCGGCTTCGCTCAGATGCCGCAGCAAGCGGGACGACGATTGGGGGCGGGCTTCACAAGCGCTCATCGTGCTGCCTCCCCGCCGCATCCGAGCTGCAAACCGCAGGCCAGCTGCATCACACCGGTCTCCAGCGCCGAGACGGCCAGGTCGAAGGCCGGCTGCTCGCGCCGATCCTCGACCTGGGCGCAGGCGTGACGCACGGTCGTGCGATCACGCTCGAAACAGGCGCCGACTTCGGTCAGCGTCAGACCGAAGCCGACATGCGTCAGATACATCGCAAGCTGGCGGGCGAAGGCGATCCTGCGTGGCCCGCGCCCGCTGCGCAAAGCACCCGCCGGCAATTGCAAGGCGCCGCAGACGGCAGCCTCGGCGAGCTGGGCCCGGCCGCTCCGCCGCATCGGGTCTGGCCGCTTGGCAATCATTGTGTTCATGATATGTTCCATTACGGGCATCGCCTCCCCGAATTCAACCGCGACGCCATAAGGTATATATTCCTATACAATCACGCCGCAAGCACAGAAGCGGCCATCCCGACAGGCTCCTGACAGTTTCGGGTTTGCGCGGCCTCCCGGGACGCTGCTGCCAGCACGATCGCTCGTCGAGCAACTCACCTGTCGGCCTTTGCCTGAGGCGCCCCAACAAAAAAAGCCGCCGGGCGAACCGGCGGCTTCACTACATCGGCGATGATGCAGCTTGGTCGGGAACAGACGGATCAGCGGCGCTTGCGGCGCTGCTGGCCGAGACCCATCTTCTTGGCGAGCTGCGAGCGCGCCTCGGCATAGTTCGGCGCGACCATCGGGTAGTCGGGCGGCAGACCCCACTTCTCGCGATACTGCTCCGGCGACATGTTGTACTGCGTGCGCAGATGGCGCTTCAGCGACTTGAACTTCTTTCCGTCCTCCAGGCAGATCAGATAATCGGCCGTGATCGACTTCTTCACCGCGACGGCAGGCTTGGGTGCCTCGACCGGAACAACCGGTGCAACGCCGCCAACGACACGGTTGAGCGCGGCGTGAACATCGCTGATCAGCGCCGGAAGTTCAGAGGCAGGAACAGAATTGTTCGACACGTAGGCGGAAACGATATCTGCCGTGAGCTCGATGAAATCGGAACCGTCTTGGTCAGCCATGATGGCGTTGCTCCATTGTTATATTGACCGGTCATAGCGGTGACTGCGCCCAGATCTGTTTCCAGGCGCGAGCGCCCTCTCTCATCTCCGCCGACGAACGGTCGAATTTCCGCCGGAATAGAATCATGCAAAACGGACCAGCCGGCACTCGTCTAAGCCATGCAGATCAATATCGCAAGTGGCCGAACAAGGATTCGAATACATTCGCCGAGACATATTATTGCTGATTTTATGGGCTCAGATCGTAACCATCGCGCTTTGCGCTGCAGCATTTGCGCCAAAAGGTTGTCCTTGTCAGTGTCTGCACCGACCTCTACCTGTCGTCATCGGCATAGACAAAACGATCCCGATCTAGATTCCGCTTAGAGGCGGTCTAACCGAGCTTGGAGACGAAGCATGACTAGCCCGCGCAGGATCGCCTCTCCGCCGGCTGCCGCCATCCGCCCGCAGAACCGCATAGTCCACGGCGTCACCTTGAGCGATGACTATGCCTGGCTCAGGGCCGAGAACTGGCGCGACGTGTTGCGCGACCCGGACACCCTGCCGGCCGAAATCCGGGCGCATATCGAGGCGGAGAACGCCTGGTGCGATACGTTGATGGCGCCGACGAAGGCGCTGCAGCGCACACTGATCAAGGAAATGCGCGGGCGGATCAAGGAAGACGACAGCGAACCGCCCCAGCCGGACGGCCCCTTCCTCTATTACAGCCGCTACCGGCGCGGCGGCGAGCATCCGCTGATCTGCCGCAAGCCGCGTGCGAACGAGAGCGACAAGGCCGGTGTCGAGCAGGTCATGCTCGACACCGATGCGCTCGCCGAGGGCAAGGAGTTCTTCGATCTCGGCGATGCCGAACACAGCCCCGACCACCGCCTGCTCGCCTGGAGCGCCGACGAGGCGGGTTCCGAGCTCTTTCTGATCCGCATCCGCGATCTCGCCACTGGCAAGGATTTGCCGGATGCGATCGCCGACACCTCTGGGGAGATGATCTGGGCCGCCGATTCCAGCGCTTTCGTCTATGTCGCGCTCGATGACGACCATCGTCCGACGCGCGTGCTGCGCCACCGGCTCGGCACGCCACAGAGCGAGGACGAGTTGCTTTACGAAGAGACCGATCCCGGCCTGTTCGCCGATATCGACCAGACCCAGTCGCGCCGTTTCCTGCTGATCTCGAGCAGTGATCACGAGACCTCGGAGGTCAGTCTGGTCGACCTTGCCGACAAGACCGGCAGGCCCAAGCTGATCGCGCCACGACTGGCGGGACGACAGTATAGTGTCGAGCATCACGGCGACGAGTTGTTGATCCTGACCAATGCCGATGACGCCGAAGACTTCAAGATCGTTCGGGCGCCGCTGGCCGATCCCTCGCCATCGAACTGGACCGATCTCGTGCCGCACAAGCGCGGCCGGCTGGTCCTGAGTCATATCTGCCTCGCCGACCGGCTGATCCGGCTGGAGCGCGAGGAAGGCTTGCCGCGCATCGTCATCCGCGACCTGAAGAGCGGCGCAGAGAGCAGCATAGCCTTCGACGAGGAGGCCTATGGGCTCGGCATCGATGCCGGCTACGAGTTCGAGACTGATCGCCTGCGCTTCATCTACGCCTCCATGGCTCGGCCGGCCGAGACCTATGACTATGACCTCGCCACTGGCGAGCGCACCCTGGTGAAGCGCCAGGAGGTCCCGTCCGGCCACGACCCCGAGGCCTATGTCGTTCGCCGCATCTTCGCGACGGCAAAGGACGGCGCCAGAGTGCCGGTCTCGCTGCTGCATCGGCGCGACCTGGAACTGGACGGCTCGGCGCCCTGCCTGCTCTACGGCTACGGCTCCTATGGCGCGGCGATGTCGGCCTCGTTCCGGACGCGTCCGCTCAGCCTGGTCGATCGCGGCTTCGTCTACGCCATCGCCCATATCCGCGGCGGCACCGACAAGGGCTGGGGCTGGTATCTCGACGGCAAACGCCAGAACAAACCCAACAGCTTCACCGATTTCATCGCCGCCGCCGAGATGTTGGCGGATAGGGGCTTCACCAGTCGCGGCCGCATCGTCGCGGAAGGCGGCAGTGCCGGCGGCATGCTGATGGGCGCGGTCGTCAATCTCGCGCCGGAGCTGTTCGCGGGCGTCATAGCCGAGGTGCCCTTCGTCGACGTGCTCAACACGATCCTCGACGAGAGCCTGCCGCTGACCCCGATGGAGTGGCCGGAATGGGGCGACCCGATCCGAGACGAGGCAGCCTTTCACACCATCCTGAGCTACTCGCCCTATGACAACGTCAAGGCGCAGGTCTATCCGCCGATTCTGGCGACCGGCGGGCTGGCCGATCCGCGCGTGACCTATTGGGAGCCGGCGAAATGGGTGGCGCGCCTGCGCGCGACCATGACCGGCGGCGGGCCGATCATGCTGCACACCAACATGGACGCAGGGCACGCAGGCGCTGCCGGGCGCTTCGATTCGCTCAAGGAAACCGCCCTCGCCTACGCCTTCGCCATCACAGCCGCGGGCGACGGCTGGAATGCGGTGACAGCAGGATCGGACCAGCGCGAAGCAAGCTGATCGGTACGTCTCGATTTTGGATAGGGACCGCTTTACCGATCAGTTCGCGCCGGATTCCAGCTTGTCCTTCTCATTGGCAAGATAGGTCTTCAGCTCGTCCATCGAGGCGAAGACATAGTCGCCATCCGGCGTGCGGGCATGGATCGAGCCGTCGGCGAACATCGTGAACTGCGTCTCGCCGACCTGATAGGCGCCGATCACGCCCTCGTCCGAGGCCGCCGGCTCCTCGCCGGGCTTGGGCTCAGCCATCGGCGGCCCTGCCTTCTCCACCGGCGGTGCGTCCACCGTGCTGGAAGCCGGTTCCGGGACCTCCTCCTCTAGGGGGGCTGACTCGGACTCCGCCGCTTTGGCTTCGACCTCTTCCGTCGGAGCGGACACGGTCTTCGCCTCATCCAACGAGACCTTGTCGGCGGCCTCGGTCTCGGCCTCGCCCAGAGCGCCGGGATCGCGTGGCTGCGTCACCGGCGGCCAGGGCCGTGGTGCCATCCAGTTCTCCGCCGTGTCGAGGGTATCGCGGTCGCGGCGCGGCGGCTCGATCTCGGGCGCATTGACGACGCCGACGAGCTGGTCACGCAGCGCGTTGAACTCGTCATCGACCGAGGCGGTTTCCTCGCGCGCCGAGCGGTCGATGCGCGGCCACCAAAGCTGGTCGTCCCGTGCCGGGACGAGCGCTGGCTCCTGCTTCTCGGTACCTGGCTCGTCTTCCGCTGGCTTGGCCTCAGACTCAGTCACGGAGCCGGCAGCGGTTTCGACCTCGTCGGCCTTTTCATCAGCCGATTGCTGCACCTCTTCAGTGTCGATAGAGAGCGGCAGCTCCGGCTCGTCATGCGGCTTGTCGACCTTTTCCTCGGCTTCGTTACCCGCGCCCCGCTCGTCCGGGCGGACGTCCGAGGGCGCGGCGTCGAGCACCGGAGAGGCCGGAGGCAGCAGCCAGTCGTCGAGGTCACCTGCCGTGACCGGGGGCGCTTGTGACGGCTCCGCGGCGATAGTCTCGGGCCGATCGACGTCAGCGCCGCCATCCCCCTCCGTCTCGTCGGCCTCACCCACCTTGTCGTCGGCCTTTGCCTGCGGCTCGTCCCGGGTCTTTGCCAAACCGATGAGCGCCCCGGTGGCAACGGCAGCCCCCGCGCCAGCCGCCAGCGTGGTCGCGATGCCGATGGAGCTCGTCCCGGTCGCAGGCGCCTTCTCGAGCATCGGTTCCGCGGGCGCCTCGCTCGGGAGGAGGCGTGCGTCGGCGCGCGACTCGGATAGCGCCGCCACCGCCATGGCGCCGCTGACCAGCCCCTTGAGCCGACGAATTTCGGCGAGCACAACCGCGAGCGCGAGCAGGATCAAGCCGGCGACCACCGACAGTCCTCCGAGGATGACTTCGGTGAAGCCGCGTTCCAGGACGCGATATGGCCAGCCATCGAAGATGGCATAGGCGCCGCCCGCCAGAAGGGCGAACCCGAGAACCACGAAAAGCCTGACCAACGCTTGCTCCTTTGAGGCCGAACGAGCTGCGACAGCTTGCCGCCTCGGCGGTTAACCTATCGATACCATCCGGTATTGCCAACCAAACGGACCCTGGCGGCACTCCCGCTGACGGTGCAAGGCTACCGTGCCGGATTTCTCAGGCGCCAGCGGTTGCCGCTGCCGGCCGAGGGGCTTAACTAACAGGCGAATGGCGGGGTGTTCCGCCGGGCAATCATTGCCCAAGCGTTGCGTCATCGCAGCCATTCTCACGTCGCGATTTCGACAGCCCAAGGAGAGGCCCCATGTCCTTTACCCTGCCCGATCTTCCTTATGCGCATGACGCCCTCCAGCCCTACATGTCGAAGGAGACGCTGGAATACCACCACGACAAGCACCATCTCGCCTACGTCAACAACGGCAACAACGCGATCAAGGGCACCGAATTCGAGGGCAAATCGCTCGAGGAGATCGTCAAGGGCTCCTACGGCAAGAACCCGGCCGTGTTCAACAATGCCGGCCAGCACTACAACCACCTCCACTTCTGGAAGTGGATGAAGCCGAATGGCGGCGGCAAGCTGCCGGGCGCGCTGGAGAAGGCGATCGTCGATTCCTTCGGTTCGGTCGACAAGTTCAAGGAAGACTTCGTCGCCGCCGGCGTCGGCCAGTTCGGCTCGGGCTGGGCCTGGCTCGAGGTCAAGGGCGGCAAGCTCGCCGTCAGCAAGACCCCGAACGGCGAGAGTCCGCTGGTCCATGGCGGCGCGCCGATCCTCGGCGTCGACGTCTGGGAGCACTCCTACTACATCGATTACCGCAACCGCCGCCCGGACTATCTCAAGGCCTTCCTCGAGAGCCTGGTGAACTGGGACTATGTCGCCGAGATGTATGACGGCGCCAAGGCCTGATCGCTGCGTTCCAATCGATGACAATGGACGGGGCCCGAAAGGGCCCTGTTTCGTTTGTGGGAGATATCAGGCGGCGACACGCTTGAGGAACTGATCGACGGTCGAATCGAGCCGCATCGCCTGGGCGGAGACCTCACCCGCGGCATGGCGGACCTGCTCGGCCGAGCGCCCGGTCTCCTCGACACTGTCGGCCAGCACGCTGAGGTCGCTGGAGACAGAGAGGGCCGAGGTGCTCGCCATGGCGACGCCGCTCGCGATCTCGCCGGTCGCGATCGCCTGTTGCTCGATCGAAGTCGCGACCGAATTGGCGAAGCTCTCGATCGCGCCCATGCGGCTGGCGATGTTCTGGATCGCGTCGACGACCTCGGTCGTCGCGCCCTGGATGGCGCCGACCTGGCTGACGATGCGGTCGGTCGCGTCGGCTGTCTGGGAAGCCAGGCTCTTGACCTCGGCTGCGACGACGGCGAAGCCGCGACCGGCCTCGCCGGCGCGCGCCGCCTCGATCGTTGCGTTGAGCGCCAACAGATTGGTCTGCGCGGCGATATCGCGGATCAGATTCACCACCTCGCCGATCGCCCGCGCCGTCTCGTCCAACGCCTGGACGGAGCCCGCCGTGTCGCGGGAGGCGGAGGCCGCCTCGACGATCTCGGTGCGGACACGGCGCACCTGGAACTCGACCTCGCGGATCGCCGCTCCCATCTCCTCGGCCGCCTGGGCGGCGTTCTCGACATTGACCGAAGCACCCTGCGAATTCTCGGCGGCGCGGGCTGCGCGCTCCGAGGATTCCGCCGCCACACGGGCCAGCCCGTCCGACGCCTCGCCCATCCGGTCGGCATTGCTCTTGAAGGCTTCGAGCGCGACGCCGACCTCGCCGCGGAACAGGGCGATCGCCTCCTCGGTGCGCTTCTGCTGGCGATGGCGTTCCGCTTCCGTCGTCAACTGCTGCTGTTGCAGGCTGGCCCGCTCGGCGAGGCGCAGCTTGAGCACACCGAGCGCCCGCGCGATCGCCCCGATCTCGTCCTGCCTGCCGGCCGCGTCGATCGGCGTGTCGAGCTTGCCGTCCGAGATGCCGACGATTGCCCGGGTCATGCTCTTCAGCGGCCGCATCGTCCGGGACAGCGAGATCCAGAGCAATGGCCCGAGCACGACGAGCAGGACGATGCCGATCCCGATCGTCAGGAACTGCTCCCAGGCCGAACGCGCGGTCAGCCTGGTCTTGTCGAAGCGCAGGGCGACATAGCCGATCTGCTTCTTGAAGCCACCGACCTTCACCGAGAGCAACTGCGTCACATAGGTCTTGTCCTCGAGCCGCAGCGTGTCCTGCTCGGCGAGCAGATCCCAGGCCTCCCGCCCGAGCGCCCGGGCGAGCCTGTTCGGCGTGAACGACAGCCGCGCCTCGTCGGTGCGGCCGGCGGTGGCCAGAGCGACGAGATCATCGGCGACGAAGCCGGCATCGAAATCGGGATCGCGCTTCAGCGATTCCAGAATGTAGCTCAAGGTGATGGTGTCGCGCGCCAGGATCAGCGGCGGCGCGGCATGGGCGATCATCGCCGTCAGCGACATCATCTTCTGCTCGAGATCGCCGCGCGTCTTGGCCTCGTTATAGCGAGCGGCGGCGATGACGACGAAGACGATCGCCACGGCGACGATGGCGACTGCGGCCCCGGCGATCTGGCTGCTGAGCGAGCGCATCACCCGCTCGACCTGGCCGATCTGCGGCGTGGTCGCCTGCGATCGCTGCGCCCGCGACTGAAACCAGGCCATCACGCTCATATTCCGCGGACTCCAGACACCGACATCCCCAGATGTCGGGACTGCCACTGCGCAAAGTGAACGAACGGGGTAAATTTTCGATTGCGTACGAACAGGCCTGCACGCAAGGCGACAGGGCGAAGCTAGCCAGCGGGAGCAAAACGGCCGATCCGCAACCCCTGTGGTGCGAAAGCCAGCAAGGCCGCATGTTCGAACGGCCGCGTCGCGACGACCGGATCGAGCGCGATCAGTTCGTCATCGACATGGCCGGGGTGGCACATCACCAGATGCGCCGGCCCCGGCTGGACGAGGAAGGCCGTGAGATCGTCGGCGAAATCGCGCCGGGGATCGAAGGGCGAGAAACCCGAGAAGCCCCGATTGGTCGGGATACCGCGCCGGGCCGCGGCGCGGCGCAGGCCGGTGGCGAGCCCAGCGACTGTCAGAGCCTTGCCGATGGCGACACCACGCGCCCGGATCGCAGCGAGGGAATCGGACGGGTCGCGCAGATAGACAGAACCGGCCGGGTACCGAGCCGCCAGCGCATCGAGCACCTGATGGCGGATACCGGGCAGGACGTGGACATGCTGGTGGCCGTCGACGAAATCGGGTGTCCGGCCGAGATGCTGCTCGAAAGCGTCGAGCTGGCGGACGATCTCAGCGGCAATCTCGGCACGCGCGGCGCTGGAACGCAGCGCCAGCGGCGCGAGCTCGCCGAGCTTCGGCAAGACGCCGGCCGGAGCCACCGTAGGCATGGCGGAGAGCGGCGTAGCGCAGGTCAGGTTGAGATGGAGGCCGAGATCGGCTCGGCCGGAGAAGGCCGCGAGCTCGCCGGACAGGCGCGGCCAATGCGGCCGATTGGTCATCGCCCCGGTCGCCGATAGCCGGCCGGCGGCAAGCAGCTCCAGAATCGAGCGACTGACGCCCTCGGTCATGGCGAAATCGTCGGCGCAGAGCACGAAGCTGCGGGTCATGCCGGCTGTTACCCCCTATTCATCAGCGCTGGTGTATGCAGCCTGCGGCTGGTTCCACAGCCCTAGCCGAGCAACGAGGGTCCTGAAAGCCTTGTCCGCGATTGCGCCCAGTTCCGCCTCCGCCACGATGCCGGCCGCTGCCCCGCGGCCGCAGCTCTCGATCGTGGTGCCGGTCTACAATGAGGCTGACAATCTCGCGCCGCTGATCGCCCGGCTCGAACCCATCCTCGATACAAACGCCACGTCCTGGGAGATCATCTGCGTCGACGACGGCAGCCGCGACGAGACGCTGGCCGCGCTGCGTGCTCTCAACGCGCAGGACAGCCGCATCCACGCCATCTCCTTCAGCCGCAATTTCGGCAAGGAGGTCGCGATCGCCGCCGGGCTCGACCACGCCAGCGGCGACGCCGTCGTGATCATGGACGCCGACCTGCAACATCCTCCGGAGGTGATCCCCACCTTCCTGGCGAAATGGCGCGAAGGCTTCCTCAACGTCTACGGCCAGCGCACCGATCGCGAGGGTGAGAGTCCGCTGAAGCGCAATTTCGCCAAGGCCTTCTACCGGCTCTTCGCCAGCTTCGGCGAGACCGAATTGCCGGAGGGCGCCGGCGACTTCCGCCTGCTCGACCGGCGCGTCGTCGAGGCGCTGCGGGCCCTGCCAGAGCGGGCGCGCTTCTCGAAGGGCCTTTATGCTTGGGTCGGTTTCCGGGCGACGGGCGTGCCCTTCGCGGTCGCCGACCGCGCCCATGGCGAGAGCAAGTTCCGCTTCCGCAAGCTGTTCAGCTTCGCCTTCGACGGAATCTCCTCGTTTTCGACCGTGCCGCTGAAGATCGCGACCTGGCTCGGCGTCGCGATCGCGATCGTCGCGACCCTCACCGGCCTCTACTTCATGGTCCGGACGCTGCTCTTCGGCACCGACCTGCCCGGCTTCCCCTCGCTGATCGTCTCGATCATGTTCTTTTCCGGCATCCAGCTGATCTCGCTCGGGATGATCGGCGAATATGTCGGCCGCATCTTCGCCGAGGTGAAGCGCCGGCCGCTCTATCTGGTCGGCGAGCGTGTCGGCTTCGACGCGAACGAGGAGGTCCCGCCGCGTAGCGAGACGCTGCCGCCGGGGGGCGGCTGACCGAGCGCCATCGCGAGGTGCATAGTGAAGCAATGACGGGGACGACGCTTCCCGCACGCTGGACCATCCCCCGCGACGCAGCTATGCGGCTAGGCTCTGGTCCGGCCTGCCGACTCCGGCGGCCCCGAGTGGCGCGATGCTGAGAAAGATCCTCTCCGTCAGCGGCTTCACGCTGCTCTCGCGGCTGTCCGGCTTTCTGCGGGATACCGTACTGGCAGCCACGCTCGGCGTGAGCGGGCTGATGGACGCGTTCTCGGTGGCCCTGCGCCTGCCGAACCATTTCCGCGCCATATTCGGCGAAGGCGCCTTCAACCAGGCCTATATCCCGGCCTATAGCCGCATCCGCGAGAAATCGGGCGATGTCGCCGCGACGCAGTTCTCGAACCGCGTCTTCTCGCTCAACCTGATCGTCCAGCTCGTGCTGCTCGGACTCGCCATCCCATTCATGCCGGAGCTGGTGCGGCTGCTCGCGCCCGGATTCGCCAACGATCCCGTCCGCTTCGACCTCGCCGTAGCGCTGACGCGGATCACCTTCCCCTATCTGCTCTTCGTCACCCTGGTGACGCTGCTCTCGGCCAATCTCAACGCCGTCGACCGCTTCGCGGCGGCAGCGGCAGCGCCGATCCTGCTGAATGTCTGCCTGATCGGGGCGCTCTTCATCGCCTTCCTGTTCCCAAGCGCGGCCCATGCCGCCGCCTGGGGCGTCGCCATCGCCGGCGTGCTGGAATGGCTACTGCTCTGGATTGCTGCGCGGCAGGCGGGCGTCTCGGCAGCTCTGACCCGGCCCCGCCTCGACGGCGAGGTGAAAGGCTTCTTCAAGGCGTTCGGGCCGGCAGTGATCGGCTCGGCCGGCGTGCAGATCGCCCTCTTCGCCGACACGATCATCGCGTCGCTGCTGCCGGCCGGCGCCTATTCGGCTCTGTACTATGCCGAACGCCTCTATCAGCTGCCGCTCGGTGTGATCGCGATCGGCGTCGGCACCGTGCTGCTGCCGACGATGAGCCGCGCCATCGCGAACGGCAATGAAACCAGGGCGGAAGCGGCGCAGAACCGCGCCATCGCGCTGACGCTCGTCGCTGCCGCGCCTTTTGCCGCCGCCTTCCTTGCCATCCCCGAGCTGATCGTCGCGGCGCTGTTCGAGCGCGGCCGCTTCGACGACGCGGCGACGCAGGCCGCCGGCGCGGTGCTGTTCGCCTATGCGATCGGCCTGCCGGCGATCGTGCTGATTCGCGCCCAGGTCTCTAGCTTCCAGGCGCGCGGCGACACGACGACGCCGATGCTGGTCTCGCTCGCCGCCATCGCCGCCAATGTCGGGCTGAAGCTCCTGCTGTGGAGGAGCCACGGCGCACCCGGCCTCGCCTTCGCCACGGCCTGCGGCGCCTGGATCAATCTCGGCGCGCTCTACGGACTCGCACTGAAGCGCGGCTGGACCAATCCCGATCGCGCCCTGCCGCTATTGATCCTGATCGTCGGCGTCGCCGCCGGCTTCGCCGCGCTGGTCGCGCGCCTGCTGGCCGAGCCGCTCTACAGCCTGCTGATCAGCTTCCCTTACGAGCCGCGCCTGATCGCGCTCGCCATCCTCAGCCTGGTGGCTGCCGGCATCTATGGCGTGGTGGCGCTTGGAGGATTGAGGTCGGCGGGGCTCTGGCGGCTGCTGCGATAGGGGCGATCGTCATTCCGGGATTTCGCGCAGCGAAAGGCCCGGAACCCATGACCACGACAGCCCGGGGAAAACGCCGTCATTGCGCAATGGCCGCAAGGACGGTGTTCATGGGTTCCGGGCTCAGGCCTTCGGCCTGCCCCGGAAAGACGGCGTGGCTCAGCCGCGAGCCAGCCCGGCGCCCGCCTTCAGCCGGCCGGCCGCCTCATCCACCATGCGTGCGACGATCTCGCCGGCCGCGGGGATGTCCGAGATCAGGCCGGCCGCCTCGCCGAAGACCACCGCCGCCTTGTCCGGATCACCAGCGATGAAGGCCTCGCGATAGGCGGGTGCTTCCGCTTCGATCGCGGCCCGCAGCTCGGCGTCGCGACCGCGCCATCGGGCGATGAAGGCGTTGTCGCTGACGCGGATGTCGAAGGGGTGCGGCCAGTCGAGCCGGCGAGCGATGTCGGGAAGCGCGGAGCGCACCGTCTGGTCCCCCGTCGCTGCGACGGCTGCGGCGTGGTGGTTGGGATGGACCAACGCCTCGCGGCTGGCCCAGAAGCGGGTACCGACCAGCACGCCGTCGGCTCCCAGCATCAGCGCCGCGGCCAGACCGCGCCCATCGGCGATACCGCCGGCAGCGAGCAGCAATGTGTCCGGGCTCTCGCGCGCCAGCAGATCGGCGACCTCCGGCACGAGCGGCAGGGTGCCTCGGGCATGACCGTGCCCGCCGGCTTCTGCGCCCTGCGCCACGATGATCGCGGCCCCCGCTGCCAACGCTGTCTGGACATGCGCCAAGCTCTGGCACTGGCAGATCAGGGGCACGCCAGCCGCTGCGATCTCGCTCGCGAAGGGCGTGGGATCGCCGAAGGAGAGCATCAGCGCCGCCGGCTGGCGCGCCAGCACTTCGCCGAGCAGATG
Organism: Allobosea sp. NPDC003192; assembly: GCF_050275675.1. Taxonomy (NCBI): domain Bacteria; kingdom Pseudomonadati; phylum Pseudomonadota; class Alphaproteobacteria; order Hyphomicrobiales; family Alloboseaceae; genus Allobosea; species Allobosea sp. NPDC003192. Next base: position 165,671 of record NZ_JBNNPK010000009.1, on the reverse strand, counting down.
CGGCCGCTTCGCCAGCGACCAGGTGATGAAGCCGCAGCCGGTGCGGGTATTGCCGGCAGCGGCATATTGCGTCGTGAGCCAGCCGGCGTCGCCATAGCCACCGCCGATCAGGCCAAGGCCGCCGGCGCGGGTCACGGCGGCGGCGAGCGCCCCGCCGCCCGCCAGAGCCATCGGCGCCGAGAGGATCGGATGCTCGATCCCGAGGCGCTCGGTCAGACGGGTGGCGAGCCGGGCCATCGGGCCTCAGGCGCCCTTGCTGTGGGCGAAGTCCATGTAGAGCTCGCGCGCCTTGCGGAACATCGGGCCGGGCTGCAGCTCGCGATCGTCGATCTTGTAGATCGGCATCACCTTCGAATAGTTGCCGGAGGAGAAGATCTCGTCGGCCTGCTCGAAATCCTCATAGCGCAGCGTCGTCTCCTCGACCGGGACGCCGGCCTGACGCAGCAAGCCGATGGTGCGCTGGCGGGTGATGCCATTCAGGAAGGTGCCGTTCGGGGCCGGCGTCTTCACCACGCCGTCCTTGGCGAGGAAGATGTTGGAGGTGCCGGTCTCCGCGACATTGCCGAGCATGTCGAGCACGAGCGCGTTGTCGAAGCCCCTCGCCTTCGCCTCGCGCAGGACGCGGGCGTTGTTGGGATAGAGGCAGCCGGCCTTGGCGTCGGTCGGCGCATTCTCCAGGGTGGGGCGACGGAAGGCGCCCTTGGTCACCGAGAAGCCCTTGCCGGGATCGCCCATCGCGGCCTCGAACAGGCAGAGCGCGAACTGGGTCGAGTCGGGATCACCGATGATGGTCGAGGGGCCGTCGGCCTCGGCCCAGTACATCGGCTTGATATAGAGCGCGGTGCCGCCTGCGAATTTCTTCACGCCTTCGGCGGTCTTGGCGATGATCTCTTCAGCCGACATGGTCGGCTTCAAGCCGAGCGCCAGGGCAGAGCGATTGACGCGTGCGGCATGCCGGTCGAGATCGGGCGAGACGCCGTCGAAATGGCGGGCGCCGTCGAAGACCTGGGAGGCCTGCCAGGCGGCATGGGTGCGCGGCCCCATGATGCCGGGGTTGCCTTCGCGCCACTCACCGTCGAACCATGTCCACGTCTGCGAATACCAGGCCATCATGCGCTCCGATTGGTGAGGGTTGCTGGCCGGCACCGTCTGCCGCAGGCAAAGCCGCGTCAACACGCCAGCGAACGATTGCTGTGATGGGTGCGATCGCAGCCGGTGATGGATCGCCGTATCAGGCTCAAAATACGCAACGCGACCTGCGTGGTCGCGCCCCGGCTTCAGAAGCCAGCAGCGCGCATCAGCGCGACCACCACCATGCCGACGAGCAAGGCAAGCAATTCGCTGCGCCTGATCACCATGCTGGCGATCGCCGCCAGCAGAGCGAGGCCCGCGGCGAGGCCGAGCCGCTCGATCAGCGGCAGCACGGTCGCAACCACGATCGAGCCCGGCAGAGCCGCAAGCCCGCGCCGCACCCGCGGCGTCAGCGGGATGAAGCTCATCAGCACGACGCCGGAGATGCGACAGAAATAGGTCGCCAGCGCCATGCCGAGGATGGCGAGATAGGGGCCCCAGCTTCCAGGCTCAGGAGGGGTCATCGAGGAAGGCTCCTGCCACGGCGCCGGAGAGCGCACCGACGATGATGAAGGCGTAGCCGTCGACGAGACGCGCGGTGACCAGCGCAACGATGCCGGCGACGATCCAGGGCAGAGCCGCGCGCTTGCCGCGCCAGAGCGGCACGATCATCGCCGCAAAGAAGATCGGCATGACCATGTCGATGCCGTATTTGCGCGGGTCGGTGACGAGGGCGCCTAGCAGATGGCCAGGAATCGTCATCAGAACCCAGACGACCCAGAGCGCGAGGCCAGCGCCAAGCACGACGCCGACATCGCGTCCCCCCTCGCCGTGATAGCGCGTGCCCACCAGCCAGTTGGCGTCGGTGAAGAAGGAGAGCTGGAAGGCGGTCACGAACCAGGGATAGCGCGAGAACCAGGGCTGCAGCGATGCAGCCTGCAGGATGGTGCGGGCGTTGACCGTCGCGGTGACGAAGGCGAGCGCGACGATGGCTCCCCAGGTCCATTCCGGGCGCCAGAGCTCCATGGCGACGAGCTGGGAGACGCCGGCATAGACCAGCGCGCTCATCAGTACCGCCTCGAACAGGCTAAGGCCCTTGGCCGAGGCGGCAGCACCGAAGGCGACCGCGAAGACGACGACGCCCGGCATCAGCACGGAGACGCGGCGCAGGCCGAGCAGCATGCCGGCAAGGGTGAGCTGGGCTGCAGGATGTGGTTCGGATTTCGCTTCGGAAGCCATATCGTCCTCGAACCGGTTTCCTGATGTTGCGTCAACGCCTTGCAAGCTCCGGGCCTGCATGAGCCTGGCGCAGGGCGGGCCGGGCCCTCTCCTTCCGCAGAAGGGCCTGCTGCACTAGAACCGCGACATGCTCTGGCTCTCCTCCGTCGACGAGACCGCCCCCGCCCTGCCGGCCGCCTGGCTGATCGCGACCGACGCGCAGCCCGCGAGCCTGCCGGAGCGCTCGAAGCTGCGACGTTCGCTGGCGCGCAAGCTGCTGGCCCGCCAGTTCGCTCTAGCCGAAGATGCTGTCGAGATCGGGCATGAGCCGGCGGGACGGCCGCTGATCCTTCGCCCTTGCGGCTCCGATCTGCATTTGTCGCTCGCGACGCGCTCGGGCCTCGTCGCGGTCGCAATCGCGGATCGCCCCGTCGGCATCGATGTCGAGCGGTTCGCCACCGGCAGCGAGCCACCGCTCGCCGTGCTGCATCCCGATGAGCGGCGCCAGCTGGAGAACCTGGCCGTAGCCACGCGACCCGAGGCATTCGCTCGGCTCTGGAGTGCGAAGGAAGCCTATGTGAAGGCGCTCGGCACCGGCTTCTCCCGTGCGCCCGAGAGCTTTTCGGTGCAACTCGACGGCGCAGAGCGTTTCACCGTCACCGACGAGAAGAATGGCCGCCGAGCCGCTGGCGTCATCCGGCTCACGAAAAACGGCGGCCATGAGACCATGGCCGCCGCGTTCATCGTTCTCGATCAAGCCTGATTTTTCAGCCAGGCTGATCGACCGGCTTCTTCTTCAGGAGGTAGCCGGCGACGACGACGATCAGTGCGCCGAGCGTCGCTGCCGTATAGAACGGCACCTTGGCGGGCAGGAGACCGATCGGGTTGGTGTCGGAGACCGGCACGCTCACGACCCAGTTCGGCATGTTCGCCTGCAGCCATTGCAGCACCGCCAGGTCACCAAGCAGCATCTCGCCGGCGATCCAGCCGAGCAGCGCCGCGCCGAGCCAGATCAGAATCGGGAAGCGTTCGAGAACCGTCGAGAGCAAACGGGCACCGTAGACGATCAGCGGGATGGTCAGCAGCAGGCCGAAGATGAAGAGTTCGAAATGCCCCCGCGCCGCGGCGGCGATGGCGAGGACGTTGTCGAGGCTCATCACCGCATCGGCGATCGCAATGGTGCGCACCGCCTTCCACAGGTTGTCGGAGGCCTCGATGTCGCCATGCGCCTCTTCCTCGCCCTTGGCGAGCTTGATCGCGATCCAGAACAGCAGGAGCGCGCCGACCACCTTCAGGAAGGGAACGGCGAGCAGGTAGGTGACGACCACCGCGAAGATGATGCGCAGGCCGACGGCAGCGCCAGCGCCGAGCAGGATGCCGACCTTGCGCTGCTTCTCCGGCAGCGAGCGCACCGCGAGGGCGATGACGACCGCGTTGTCGCCGGAAAGCAGGAGGTCGATCCAGATGATCTGGAGCAGCGACGTCCAGAATGCGGAAGATGAGAAGTCCATAGGTCGGTCGGCCCCTTGTTTTTAGTGTGCCGGATCTGGCCGGCGATGCTTGAGGAAGTAGCCGAGCCCGAGCACCAGGACGGCGCCAAGGATCGCGGCGGGGTATTCGAGCTGGTGAGACAGCGTCTCGCCGAGCTTGCCGATCAGCCACGGGTCGCTCTCGAACATCTCGCCAGCGACCCAGCCGAGCAGGCCGGCGCCAGCCCAGACCAGCACCGGGAAGCGCGTCAGCAGCGAGGTGATCAGCGAGGCGCCGAGCACGATCAGCGGGATCGAGATGATCAGGCCGCCAACCAGCAGAGGGATCGAATCCTTGGCGACCGCGGCGATGGCGAGCACGTTGTCGAGGCTCATGACGATGTCGGCGATGGCGACGGTCTGCACCGCCTTCCAGAGCTTGCTGCTGGCGGCGACCGCGTTCTCGTCGCCCTCGCCATCCTCGATGATCAGCTTGACCGCGATCCAGACGAGCAGGAGCGCGCCGACGATGTGCAGGAACGGCATGTTGAGGAGGGAGGCGATCAGCACCGTGAAGACGACGCGCAGCAGCACCGCGACGCCTGCGCCGAGAGCGATGCCCTTGGCGCGCTGCTCGGGAGCCAGAGCCCGGCAGGCGAGCGCGATCACCACCGCATTGTCGCCCGACAGCACGATGTTGAGCGCGATGATCTCGAAGAGCTTGCCCCAGAGCGCCGGGTCGAGCAGCGAAAACGTCAGATCGGGCACCTTGCCTCCCCCTTAAGTCTTACGTCTTTTTCGGCGCCGACCACTGCTTGTGGTCAGCGCCGGCCTTGTCGTCAACCCAGCGCCTGCTCGATCGCCTTGCCGGCGGCCTCGGTATTCAGGCTGCCACCGAGATCGCGCGTGCGGGTGCGCGCGTCGCCGAGCGCCCGCTCGATCGCCGCCTCGATCCCCTTAGCCGCCTCGTGCTCGCCGAGATGGTCGAGCATCATCGCCCCCGACCAGATCTGACCGACGGGATTGGCGATGCCCTGCCCGGCAATGTCCGGCGCCGAACCGTGCACAGGCTCGAACAGGGATGGGAATTCGCCGGTCGGGTTGATGTTCCCCGACGGCGCGATGCCGATCGTGCCGGTGCAGGCCGGGCCGAGATCGGAGAGGATGTCGCCGAACAGGTTCGAGGCGACAACCACGTCGAAGCGGTCGGGATTGAGCACGAAATGCGCGGTCAGGATGTCGATATGGTACTGGTCGACCGTGACGTCGGGATAGCTCTTGGCCATCTCCTTCACCCGCTCGTCCCAATACGGCATGGTGATCGAGATGCCGTTCGACTTGGTCGCCGAGGTCAGCTTCTTGCGCGGCCGGCGCTGCGCAAGCTCGAAGGCGTATTTGAGCACGCGATCGACGCCGACGCGGCTCATCACCGTCTCCTGGATGACGATCTCGCGCTCGGTGCCGGCATACATGCGCCCGCCGACCGAGGAGTACTCGCCCTCGGTGTTCTCGCGCACGACGAAGAAGTCGATATCGCCGGGCTGGCGGCCGACCAGCGGCCCGGGCACGCCCGGCATCAGCCGCACGGGACGCAGATTGACGTACTGGTCGAACTCGCGCCGGAACAGCAACAGCGAGCCCCAGAGCGAGATATGGTCCGGCACCTGGGCGGGCATGCCGACGGCGCCGAAGAAGATCGCATCGTGGCCGCCGATCTTCTCCTTCCAGTCGTCCGGCAGCATCTTGCCGTGCCTGGCGTAGTAGTCGCAGGAGGAGAAATCGAACTCGTCGAACCGCAGCTCGAAGCCGTATTTCTTCGCGGCCGCCTCGAGCACGCGCAGGCCCTCGGGCATGACCTCCTTGCCGATGCCGTCGCCGGCGATGGCGGCGATGCGGTAGACGCGATTGGTGCGGCTCATGTGTGTTCTCCGAAGAAGGCCGAGAATTCGGCGACGACGAGATCGGGGATCTCCTCCGCCAGATAATGCCCGCCCGGCAGGGCTCGGCCTTGGACGTTTTCCGCGCGCTCACGCCAGAGCGCCAGCACATCGAAGCATTTTCCCACAGCGCCGCGCTCGCCCCACAGCGCCAGCAGCGGGCACGCGACCCTTCTGCCGCCATCGGCATCGTCATGGGCGATGTCGATCGTCGCCGCCGCGCGATAATCTTCGCAGCTGGCATGGATCATCGCGGGATCGCGAAAGCAGCGGAGATACTCATTGAGCGCCGCCGGCTCGAACAGCTTCATGTCGGAGGCGCGCCGGCTCGTCCAGTAGAACTCCGGATCGGCCTCGATCATGCGCTCCGGCATCGGCGCCGATTGGATCAGGAAGAACCAGTGCCAATAGGCGCGAGCGAAGGCATCGGTGGTGTCGCGATACATCTCGCGCGTCGGCGCGATGTCGAGCGTCGCCAGCTTCAGCACCCGCTCGCTATGATCGAGCGCCAGCCGGTGCCCGACACGGGCGCCGCGATCATGCGAACCGACGAGGAAGCGCCCATGCCCGAGCGCGCTCATGACCTCGGCCATATCCTGCGCCATCGCGCGCTTGGAGTAAGGTGCGTGATCGGCCGCGCTCGGCGGCTTTTCGGAATCGCCGTAGCCGCGCAGGTCCGGGCAGATCAGGGTGAAACGCTCAGCCAGTTGCGGAGCGACCCGCCGCCACATGATGTGCGTCTGCGGGTAGCCGTGGAGCAGGAGCAGCGGCGGCCCCTCCCCGCCGGTGCGAACGCGAACGCGCGCACCGGTCGTCGCGACGTCGAGCAACCGGAAGCCGGGAAACAGATCGTCCGCGACAGGGAGCTCGGTCAGCGACATCAGGCCTCTCGGATTGCAACAATCAGAGCCGATACCCGGATTTTCAAACGATTTCTTGCGTCGATTATTTCATAATTCTGGTCAATAACGGCGACTGGAGACATTTGGGACGGAGCCGCAGCGAATGGCCACATCTTCCAGTGGATGGGGCGGGAGCGATCCGGTCAAGCACCTGTTCGCACCGCTTATTGGACTACCCGCATGGGGTGTTCAAAACGGGCAAGGCGCGATGCTGACCTTCGAGTTCGGAAAGCCGTCGCTCCAAGTTAGAGAGCCGATCGAAGCGAGCGCAGGCGCAAGTGCCCATATCAGGGCGTCTCTAGCTCGGCGAAGGGTCGTACCGCGCGGCGAGTGGCATCTCTGGATCTATTGCTGCAATTGGCGATGCGCCGCCAATGGCGTGGAGATCGCGCATTCCGATTCTGCCAGCACCGACATCGCAACCGCGGCTGCAGAGCTGGATGGCCAGCGCCTTCTGGCAGTGAAAGTCGAACCGCTTATAGGCAGGTCGACCTTCACATTCGATCTCGGCGGATCGCTGGAAACGTCGCCATATGACGACGGCGAAGACGAGCAGTGGTTCGTCTATCGCAGCTCCGGCGATGTTTTCACCTACCGGGCCGATGGTCACTACAGTTGGGGACCATCGGACGAACGCCCGGAGGATGCAGTCTGGCGGCCGCTAATGGCCGTGCCAACCTGAGCCTTACCCGCGCAGCACCGCGCCGTAGCGCTTGGCCATCTCGGCGACGATCTTGGCCGCGACGGCCTCGATCTCGGTGTCGGTCAGCGTCTTCTGCGTCGGCTGCAAGGTCACCGCCAGCGCGACCGACTTCTTGCCCGGCTCGACGCCCGTGCCCTCGTAGAGATCGAAGACCCCGACGTCGGAGACCAGCGCCCGGTCGGCGTTCTGGGCGCTCTTGGCCATCTCGCCGGCCGCCACCGCCTTGTCGACGATGAAGGCGAAATCGCGCGTCACCGGCTGGAAGTCGGAGAGCGCCAGCTTCGGCTTGACCTTGGTCGGCTTGAACTTCGGCAGCGGCAATGCATCGAGGTGGATCTCGAAGGCGACCAGGGGGCCCTTGACGTCGAGCGCCTTAAGTACACGCGGATGGACCTCACCGAAGGCGCCGATCACGCCCTTGGGACCGAACTGCAGCGTGGCTGAACGCCCAGGATGGGCCCAGGCCGGGCCACCGGCGACGATCTGCAGGCCGCCGACCGGCACGCCGAGCCCGGAGAGCAGGCCGAGCACATCGGCCTTGGCATCGAAGGCGTCGACGGTCTTGGCAGCGCCGTCCCAATGGCGGCCGGCGCCCTCCAGCTTCGCGGTCCCACGGCGCAGGCCGGCGGCGGCGATGAGCTGTCCTTCCGGCTCATCGCTCTGGAAGACCTGGCCGACTTCGAACAGCGCGACATCGCCGAAGCCGCGATCGGCATTGGCCTGCGCCGAACGGATCAGCCCCGGCAGCAAGGACGGCCGCATGTCGGAGAGATCGGCTGCGATCGGGTTGGCCAACACGAGCTTGCGCGAGCCGCCGCCGAAGAGCTTGGCGGCGCTGTGCGAGATGAAGGACCAGGTCACCGCCTCGACCAGGCCGCGGCTGGCGAGCAGGCGCTTGGCCGCGCGCGTGCGCTTCTGCAGCACGGTCAGTACCGGCTTGATCACCTCGCCCTTGATGCGCGGCAGCGGCGCCGGGGCGACGCGGTCGATGCCGGCGATGCGCAGGATCTCCTCGACCAGATCGGCCTTGCCCTCGACATCGGCGCGCCAGGACGGCGGCGCGACCTTGACGCGATCGCCGGCACCCGAGACGTGGAAACCGAGCGAGGTCAGCGCCAGCTTCATCTCGACCTGAGGCAGGTCGAGCCCGGTCAGACGCTTGACCTCGGACCAGGGGAAGTCGATGGCGCGCGGGCTCTCGGGCAATTCGCCGGCGAAGACGACCTCGGAAGGCTCACCGCCGCAGAGCGACATGACCATCTGCGTCGCCATGTCGAGGCCGGGGCGGGTGAAGTCCGGATCGATGCCGCGCTCGTTGCGATAGCGCGCATCGGAGCTGATGCCGAGCGCTCGGCCGGTGCGGGCGATGTTGAGCGTGTTCCAGACCGCGCTCTCGATCAGCACATCGGTGGTGCTCTCGTCGCAGCCGGAATGCTCGCCGCCCATCACGCCAGCGATCGATTCGACGCCGTTGTCATCGCAGATCGCGACCATCTCCGAGGTCAGCGCATAGGTCCGCCCGTCGAGCGCCAGCACCTCCTCGCCGTCCCTGGCGCGGCGCACGACGAGATCGCCCTTGACCTTGGCTGCGTCGAAGACGTGCAGCGGCCGGTTGCGGTCGAAGGTCATGAAGTTGGTGATGTCGACCAGCGCATTGATGGGGCGCAGGCCGATGGCGCGCAGCCTTGCCTGCAGCCATTCCGGCGACGGGCCGTTCTTGACGCCGCGCACCAGCCTGAGCGCAAAGACCTGGCAGAGATTGCGGTCTTCCTCGGCGAAATCGAGCTTGAGCGCGACCGGGCACGGGAAGGCGCCGCGCACCGGCTGGACCGGCGGCGTCTTGATCGTGCCGAGGCCGGCAGCGGCGAGGTCGCGGGCGATGCCAGCGACACCGAGCGCATCGGCCCGGTTCGGCGTCACCGCGATCTCGATCACCGCATCGTCGAGGCCGGCATAGGTCGCGTAGGGCTGGCCGAGCGGGGCATCCTCCGGCAGGTCGATGATGCCGTCATGATCCTCGGAGATCTGCAGTTCGGCAGCCGAGCAGAGCATGCCGTTCGACTCGACGCCGCGGATCACGCCCTTTCCGAGCGTGATGTCCTTGCCCGGGATGTAGGTGCCCGGCGGCGAGAAGACGCTCTTCATGCCGGTACGGGCGTTGGGCGCGCCGCAGACGACCTGGACCGGCTCGCCCGAGCCGGTGTCGACCATGCAGACGCGCAGGCGGTCGGCGTTCGGGTGCTGCTTGGCCTCGATGACATAGGCGATGGTGAAGGCGCTGAGCGCCTTGGCCTTGTCCTCGACGCCTTCGACCTCGAGGCCGACACGGGTCAGCGTCTCGGTGATCGCGTCGAGCGAGTCGGTGGTGTCGAGATGCTCTTTGAGCCAGGAGAGGGTGAACTTCATGGTCTTCCGTCGCTACGCATATTGATTGCCGACAGCGCCGGGACGGCTTGATTCAGCTCGTCCTCGCCATCGGCCTTGATCTTCATGGCATTGCCGCGCCAGCTGACTTCGCGCGCGACGAAGGCATAGGCCCAGATACCGGGGAAAGCGAGGTCGCGCGCCAAAAAGGCGAGCGGCGTACGCCAGTTGACGAACCAGCCGACGCCTTTCGCCAGCACGATCTCGCCGGCATACCAGAGCGCGAGCACGGCGAGCGCGCCCAGCCAAGGGGCAAAGCCGAAGGCCGGCGCGGCGATGGCGGCGAGCACAGTCGGCACCAGCGGCCCGACCAGGATCTCCGGCGCGAAGAAGGGCAGGAAGGTGACGCGGCGCAAGCGCGCCCAGCGGAATTGGCGCTGCACGACATCACGCAGATTGCGCGGCCCCAGCGGCTGCTCGAAGGGCTGGCCGACGAGATGGACATGCTTGCCGGCCTTGCGCACCAGCTTGGTCGCCGCCGCATCCTCGGCGATCTCGGCGGCGAGCGCGGCGATGCCGCCATTGGCGTCGAGGAAGGGCTTGTTCCAGAGCATCGACTTGCCCTGGGCGAAGCCGAAGCCGAGCGCCTCGCCGGCATATTGCCAGCGCGCCTGGAAGGTGTTGAGGAAGGCGCACTCGACCTCGGCGCCGAAGCAGCCCGGCCGCGAGCCGGCCGGCGTCGAGCAGACGAGCCCGGTATCCTCGCGCCAGGAGGCCATCAGCCGCTGGACATAGTCCTTCGGCATCAGGACGTTCGAGTCGGCGAGGATCACCCAGTCGTGGCGCGCGGCATCCCAGCCCTTGACGCAGTTGTTGAGCTTGGGATTGGCGCTGACCGCGACGTCGCCGACGATCAGGCGAACGCGATCGGCGCCATGGGTCGCGATCAGCTCCTCGATCAGCGGCACGATCGGGTCGTGGCCGTCGGCGACGCAGAAGATCGTCTCGTACTCGGGATAATCGAGCTCGAGGCCGGAAGTCAGCGTCTCCCGGCTGAAAGTCTCGATGCCGCGCACCGGGCGCACGATCGTCACCGGCGGAGCGAGCTTCTGCAGGCGCGACGGCGATTGCCGGCGGCGCAGGCGCGCGAAGGCGATGGCAATGCAGACCAGATTGGCGGCGACCATCAGCGCCGCGATCAACCCTGCCCATTGCGCCGCGCTCATGCGTCTCCCCTTTCGGACAGCCTTGGAGGTTAGGAGGTCAGACCGCCGGTCAGGGTCGGCAGGTCGAGCGGACGGAAGCCGTAATGCGACAGCCAGCGGATATCGGCCTCGAAGAAAGGCCGCAGGTCCGGCATGCCGTATTTCAGCATGGCGATGCGGTCGATGCCCATGCCCCAGGCGAAGCCCTGGTAGACATCAGGATCGAGCCCGCAATTCCTGAGCACGTTCGGGTGGACCATGCCGCAGCCGAGAATCTCAAGCCAGTCCTCGCCTTCGCCGAAACGGATTTCGCCATCCTTGCGCGAGCACTGGATGTCGACCTCGGCCGACGGCTCGGTGAACGGGAAGAAGGACGGCCGGAAGCGCATCTTGACGCCCTCGACCTCGAAGAACGCCTTGCAGAACTCCTCCAGCACCCATTTCATGTGGCCGAAATGGGTCTTCTTGTCGATGACGAGGCCTTCGACCTGATGGAACATCGGCGTGTGGGTCTGGTCGGAATCCATGCGGTAGGTCCGGCCCGGGCAGATCACGCGGATCGGCGGCTCCTGCGACATCATCGTGCGCACTTGGACCGGCGAGGTGTGGGTGCGCAGCAGCTTGCGCTCGCCATTGGCATCCGGCGCGAAGAAGAAGGTGTCGTGCATCTCCCGCGCGGGATGGCCAACCGGGAAATTGAGCTTGGTGAAGTTGAGGTCGTCGGTCTCGACATCCGGGCCTTCGGCGACCGAGAAGCCCATATCGCCGAAGATTGCGGTGATCTCGTCGATGACCTGGCTGATCGGGTGGATGCGCCCGCGCGCCTCCGGCCCCTCGCGCACCGGCAGCGAGATGTCGAGCCGCTCGCTCGCCAGCCGCGCTTCCAGCGCCGCCTCGCCAAGCGCGTCCTTGCGGGCGGTGAGCGCCTGCTGGACGACATCGCGCAGGCCGTTGATGCGCGGGCCCTGCTCCTTGCGCTCCTCCGGCGTCATCGTGCCGAGCGTCTTCAGCAGGCCTGAGACCGAGCCGGACTTGCCGAGCGCCGCGATGCGCAGCTGCTCCAGCGCCGCCTCGTCGCCGGCCGCCTCGATCTCCCCGATCAGGGAATCGCGAAGGGTGTTGATGTCGTTCATGCCAATTCAGCCTGTTTGCGAGCCACCTTCTAGGGGGTCAGGCAAGCGGATGCCAGTCCAATCACGCTGGCAAAGCATCCCATTCACGCAGTTCTCGACGCTGTCGCCACTCTAGCCACGGCTTCATGACAATCCCGTCGCAATCATCCTTAACCTTGGACGCAAGGGGCGACAGAAGAGGTCCGGCGCAGCTATGCAGTACCGACGACGGAGACGACGAGCATGCCCGACAATACCGCCCAGAAGAATTCGCCCTCCTACCGGATCGCTGCGCTCGACCAGGACTTTCTCCTCGGCGACTCGACGCGCGGGGCGCGCTTCATGCTCGAATACCAGAAGGCCGAGGACGCCCTGCGCGCCCGCGGCGTCGTCTCGACCATCGTCGTCTTCGGCTCGGCACGGGTGCGCGAGGGCAATCCCTGGTACGAGGCGGCGCGGCAGTTCGGCAGGATCGCCTCGGAGCGCGGCGGCGCGCTCGACGGCAAGGATGGCGGCAAGCATCATGTCATCGCAACCGGCGGCGGGCCTGGCATCATGGAGGCGGCCAACCGCGGCGCGACCGAAGCCGGCGCGGTCTCGATCGGCTTCAACATCACCCTGCCGCACGAGCAGGAGCCGAACGCGTGGTCGACGCCGGACCTGACCTTCCGCTTCCATTATTTCGCGATGCGCAAGATGCACCTCGCCATGCGGGCGGCGGCGCTGGTGGTCTTTCCCGGCGGCTTCGGCACGCTCGACGAGCTCTTCGAGATCATGACGCTGGTGCAGACCGGCAAGATGCCGCCGGTGCCGATCGTGCTCTACGACAGCGCCTACTGGCAGGGGCTGATCAACCTGGAGCGGATGGCCGAGGCCGGCTTCATCCGGCCGGAGGACCTCAAGCTGTTCTGCTATGCCGATACGCCCGAGGAGGCCTATCAGCGCATCGTCGACGGCGCCGGCGAGAGCTGGACGCCGAAGGCGGTGAGCAAGGTGCAAACCTGAAGTCCCTCGCTTGCTGCTTCCTCTCCCGGTCGTCCCGGGCGGAGCGAAGCGCAGACCCGGGACCCATTCCGGAACGGTTCAGGCATGGGTCCCGGATCGGCGCCGCTTTGCGGCTTGTCCGGGACGACCAAACTCTTGACGGCGTACAAAACTGACAAACAAAAAAAGGCCGGCGTTTCCGCCGGCCTTTCGTATTCCGTTGAGGTCAGACCGCTCAGGCGGCCTTGGCCTCGGCGCCCAGGGCACCCTTGACCGTCTCGACCACTGCGGCGAAGGCAGCAGCGTCGTCGATGGCGAGGGCCGACAGGGTCTTGCGGTCGAGCTCGAGGCCCGCCTTGGCGAGGCCGCCGATGAAGAGCGAGTAGGTCAGGCCATGCTCGCGCACCGCAGCGTTCAGGCGCTGGATCCAGAGCGCGCGGAAGGTGCGCTTCTTGTTCTTGCGGTCGCGATAGGCGTACTGCATCGACCGATCGACGGCCGCCTTGGCGGCGCGGATCGTGTTCTTGCGGCGGCCATAAAAGCCCTTGGCGGCCTTGAATGTCTTCTTGTGCTTGGCGTGGGACGTAACGCCCCGTTTCACGCGAGCCATGATAGATCTCCGGAAAAGTTAGGGGACGTCAGCCGTTGGGGAGGAAGTACTTCTTCACGTTGGCGGCATCGCCTTCGAAAAGAACGTTCGTCCCACGGTGATTGCGGAGCTGCTTGTTGGTCCGCTTGATCATCCCGTGACGCTTGCCGGCCTGGGCGTAGAGCACCTTGCCGGTTCCGGTGACCTTGAACCGCTTCTTGGCGGCCGATTTAGTCTTCATCTTGGGCATTTCAGCTCCTCATAGGTCGCGAGCGCGAACAATGCGCCGCATCAATTTTGCTTTGGGAAGCAAAGAACGATCGCCACGGCAGCCCTTATCAGCCGGGCGATCGAAGGTGGGGCCTATGACAGAAAAGCCGCGCCCGTGCAAGCGCGGCTTTCCTTTTCGCCTCAGGCCAGCGCCGGCTCGCTTGCGCGCCGCGGCTCGGCGATCAGGCAGAATCCGACCGCGACGATCGCCAGAGCCGAGAAACCGCCGGCCACCGAGACGTAGAAGCCGGTGTTCGCGCCATAGGCGTCGATCAGCCAGCCGGAGGCGGCCGAGCCCGCCGCCATGCCGATGCCCATGCCGGTCATCACCCAGGTGATGCCCTCGGTCAGCTTCGCGGCCGGAGCATGCCGCTCGACCAGCGCCATGGCGACGATCACGGTCGGCGAGATCGAGGCGCCGGCAATGAAGAGCACGGTGCCGAGCATCCAGAGCGAGGATACGAACAGCAGCGGCAAGGTCGTCGCCGCTGCCAGGCCGATCGAGAGCAGCAATTGTGTGGCGAGCGGCAGGCGCAGGCGCAGCGCACCGAAGACAAGGCCGGTGATGAAAGAGCCGGCAGCATAGGCCGCGAGGGCGAGACTCGCCGCCGCCTTGTTGCCTTGCGCCTCGGCGAAGGCGACCGCCGTGACCTCGGCCGTGCCGAAGACGACGCCGAGCGCGACCATCAGCAGCGCGATGATCTGCATCGGCACCAGCCGGATCGCCGAGCCACCTTCACTGACGCCCTGCGCGTGCACCGGCGGTTCGGTCGCGCGTTGCGCCACGAACAGGGCCATGCCGACGGCGAGCAGGATCGTCGCCGCGAGCGGCCCGGCCTCCGGGAACCAGATGACACTGAGGCCGATCGAGATCACCGGACCGAGCATGAAAATGACCTCGTCGACGACCGACTCGAAGGCGAAGGCTGTGCGCAAATGCGGCGTGCCCCGATAAATCTCGGTCCAGCGGGCACGCACCATCGCCATCATGCTCGGCTCCAGCCCGGCGAGAGCGGCAAAGAGGAAGAGCACCCAGATCGGCGCCTCCAAGCGCGTGGCCAGCATCAGCCCGATCAGCGCGACGATGGTCGCGAGCGTGGCGGGGATCAGCACCTTGCTCTGACCGTGACGGTCGACCAGCCGCGAGATCTGCGGCGCGATCAACGCGTTGGAGAACGCGAAGGTCGCGGCGACACCCCCAGCGAGCCAGTACTCGCCGCGGGCCTGCGACAACATGGTGACGATACCGATGGTGAGCATCGAGAAGGGCATGCGGGCGAGGAAGCCGGCGGCCGAGAAGCCGACCGAGCCAGGAGCCCGGAAAATCTCGCGATAGGGGTTAGGCATGGACGTCTCCGTCACATCGAAGCGCAATCTGGAAGCGCAATTGACATACGTTGCGTATGTGACATGAATAACTACATACGACGCGTATGTCAATTCACATACGCTTCGTATGCGAAAGGAGCATGGACGATGCGCAAGCCGCGCAGCCAGATGATCGCCGAGACCCGAACCAAGCTGATCGCCGCGGCACGCGCTGCCTTCGGCACGGTCGGTTATGCGCAGACCTCGATGGACGATCTCACCGCCTCGGCCGGACTGACGCGCGGGGCGCTCTACCACCACTTCGGCGACAAGAAGGGCCTGCTGGTCGCGGTGATCGCCGAGATCGATGGCGAGATGAACGCGCATATGCGGGAGGTCACCGCGAAGGCGTCCGATCCCTGGACCGGCTTTCGCGACGAATGCACCGCCTATATCGAGCTGGCGCTCGATCCTGAGATCCAGCGCATCATGCTGCGCGACGGTCCCGCCGCGCTCGGCGATCCCTGGGACTGGCCGACCCTGAGCGAATGCATCCGCTCGATGACCGAGAGCCTGAGCAAGCTGGCCGAGACTGGTGTCATTGCCCCGATCGACCCCGAAGCGGCCGCACGCCTGATTGCCGGAGCAACACAATATGCGGCGCAGTGGATCGCGAACGCGCCCGATCCGAAAGCGACCTCGCACAAGGCGATCGACGCCTTCAACCTGATGCTCGACGGACTGCTGATTCGGCGCTGAGCGAAGCTCCGGACGGCGCGGCAGTCAGACCCGCGAGAGAAACAAGTGTTTCATATCGTAAAAATTATATAATCTGTTTCATATTCCAAGTCGCCCTGCTAAGGTCCGCGCATGGACAAGCCCGGCCTGACGGCGAGCCTCAGCGCGAGCTTCGAGCAATTGCCGCAGCAACTGCAGGCTGCAGCGCGCTGGGTGCTCGACCATCCGGCCGACGTCGCGCTGCTGACGACGCGCGAGCAGGCCAAGCGCGCCGGCCTGGCCCCGGCCACCCTCACCCGGCTGGCGCAGCGCTTCGGCATGAAGGGCTATGACGAGATCCGGGCCGCGCATGCGGCAGCGCTGCGGCGGCGGCCGGAAGGCTTTGCCGGCCGCGCTGGCGAATTGATGCAGCGCCATGGCGAGGAGGGCCCGGGCGCGATTGCTCAGGACATGTTCGCGGCGCTGGCAGAGCATCTGAAGGCGTTGCGCGAACCGCAGGCGCTTGCCCGCTTCGAGCAGGCGGCCGACCTCTTGAGCGAAGCGCAGACCGTGTTCTGCTTCGGCCTGCGCTCGGCTTTTCCGGCCGCCTTCATGCTCGACTATATCCGCGACCTGATCGGCGCGGGCTCCGTCCTCGCCGACGGCGCCGGCGGACGCGGCATCGATGCGCTGCGCCGGATCGGCCCGGGCGATGCGCTCTTCGCCGTTTCGGTCGCCCCCTATACGCGCCAGACCGTCCAGGCTGCCGAGATCGCCAGGGAGAGCGGCGCGAAGGTGGTGGCGCTGACCGACAGCGCGCTTTCTCCCCTCGCCGCCATCGCCGATGTGGCGCTGCTGGTCAGGACCGAGACGCCGTCCTTCTTCCATACGATGACGCCAGCCTTCGCCGCGGTCGAATGCCTGGCGGCGCTGATGACGGCACGCAAGGGCAAGGCCGCGCTCGACGCGATCGCCCGCCACGAGGCCGCGCTCGACGCGGCCGGCACCTTCCTCAACCCGAGATCATCCAGGCGAGGCCATCGATGAGCCACATCCTGCACCGCATGCTGAGCAAGACCTACCCGACCGCGGCCGGCGGCGAAGGCATGGTGCTGCGCGACCGCGACGGGCGCGAGCATATCGACGCCTCGGGCGGCGCCGCCGTCTCCTGCCTCGGCCATGGCCATCCCGACGTGCTGGCGGCGATGCATGCGCAGATCGACAAGCTCGCCTATGCCCATACCAGCTTCTTCACCACCGACGCGGCGGAAGAACTCGCCGACCATCTGATCGCGCGAGCACCGGCGGGGATGGAGTCGGTCTATTTCTGCAGTTCCGGCTCGGAGGCGATCGAGGCCTGCCTTAAGCTGGCGCGGCACTATTTCGTCGAGCGGGGCGAACGGAAGCGCGTCAATTTCATCTCGCGGCTCCAGAGCTATCACGGCATCACCCTGGGGGCGCTCTCGGTCGGTGGGCGGATGAAGGATCGCGCGCCGTTCGCTGAGATGCTGATGCAGGGCCATCACATCTCGCCCTGCTACGAGTATCGAGGCCGGCGGGCGGACGAAACCAGCGAAGAATATGCCTTGCGCGTCGCCGATGAGCTGGAAGCGAAGATCCTGGAGCTCGGACCGGAAACGGTCTGCGCCTTCGTCGCCGAGACGGTCGTCGGCGCGACGCTCGGCGCGGTGCCTGCCGCCCCCGGCTATTTCAAGCGCATCCGCGAAATCTGCGATCGCCATGGCGTGCTGCTGATCCTCGACGAAGTCATGAGCGGCATGGGCCGCACCGGCACGCTGCATGCCTGCGAGCAGGAAGGCATCGCGCCCGACCTGATGGCGATCGCCAAGGGGCTCGGCGGCGGCTATGCGCCGATCGGCGCGATGCTGGCCTCGAAGCGGGTCGTCGAGGCGGTCAGGCAGGGCTCCGGCGTCTTCCCGCACAGCCAAACCTATGTCGGCCATCCCCTCGCCTGCGCCACCGCGCTCGCGGTGCAGCAGGTGATCGAACGCGACGACCTCCTCGCCAATGTCCGCAGGCAGGGAGCGCGGCTGGAGCAGCGCCTGCGCGAGCGCTTCGGCAACCACCATCATGTCGGCGACATCCGCGGACGTGGCCATTTCTGGGGCGTCGAGATCGTCGCCGATCGCTCGACCAAGACGCCCTTCGATCCGGCCCTAAAGCTCAACGCCAGGGTCAAGCAGGCGGCGCAGGAGCGCGGGCTGCTGATCTATCCGATGGGTGGCACGGCCGACGGCACCGCCGGCGACCATATCCTGCTCGCTCCACCCTTCATCATCGATGCGGCGACCGTCGACACCATCGTTGAGCGGCTGGGCGACGCGCTCGATGCGAGCTTGGCCTCGGTCCGACCGGCCTGAGGTCCAACCACGATCCGGGCCGACAAGAGCCCGGTATTTCCACAACAGGGGAACCACCATGAAACAACTGAAACACCTGCTTTTCGCCGGACTCGCCACACTCGGCTTCGCCGGGGCGGCCGCCGCTCAGACCGGTACGCTCGAACGCGTCAAGGCACGCGGCGAGCTGATCTGCGGCAACCACATCGCCCTGCCCGGCTTTGGCCTGCAGGGCCCGGACGGACGCTGGGACGGGCTCGACATCGATCTTTGCCGCGCCGTCGCCTCGGCGATCTTCAACGACCCGAACAAGGTCAAGTTCGTGCCGACGACGCCGCAGATGCGCTTCGTCGTCGTGCAATCGGGCGAGGTCGACATGCTCGCCCGCAACGCGACCTATACGATGTCGCGCGACACCTCGGCCGGCATGTCCTGGCCGATCATCAATTATTTCGACGGCCAGGGCTTCATGGTGCGCAAGTCGCTCGGGGTCACCGAGGCGAAGGGGCTGGAAGGCGCCTCGATCTGCGTGACGCAGGGCACGACGACCGAACTCAACCTCGCCGACTTCTTCCGCGCCAACAAACTCAAATACGAGATCATCGGCTTCGCCACCAACGAGGAGGGCGTGAAGGCGCTGGAGGCCGGGCGCTGCGACGCCTTCACCACCGACACCTCGGGCCTTGCCGCCGAGCGCCTGAAGTTCTCCAAGCCCGACGATTTCGTGATCCTGCCGACACTGATCTCGCGCGAGCCGCTCGGCCCGGCGGTCAAGCGTGGCGACGAGAGCTGGGTCGCGCTGGTGAAGTGGGTGCACTACGCCATGCTCAACGCCGAGGAATTCGGCGTGACCAAGGCCAATGTCGACGAACAGCTGAAATCGGGAAATCCCGAGATCAAGCGACTGCTCGGCGTCGAGGGCAAGTTCGGCGAGGGCCTCGGCCTGACCAATGACTGGGCCTATCGCGTGATCAAGCATGTCGGCAATTACGGCGAGAGCTTCGAGCGCAATGTCGGTGCAGGCTCCAAGCTGCAATTGAAGCGCGGGCTGAACGACCTCGCCTCGAAAGGCGGGCTGCAATATCCGCACCCCATTCGCTGATGCGGATCGCACTGATCCACGCGCTGCGCCATTCGCCGCCTCCGATCGAGGCGGCGTTCGCGCGGCTGTGGCCTGAGGCCACACTGATGAACCTGCTCGACGACAGCCTATCGGCCGACCTCGCACGCGACGGGCGGATCACCGAGGCGATGACCGGGCGCTTCCTGAGCCTCGCCAGCTATGCGCGGGCGACCGGCGCCGACGGCATCCTCTTCACCTGCTCGGCCTTCGGGCCCTGCATCGAGGCAGTGCAGCGCGCACTGTCGCCGCTGCCGGTGCTGAAGCCGAACGAGGCGATGATCGAGGAAGCCATGGCCATCGGCGGCCGGATCGGCCTCCTCGCCAGCTTCGCGCCGACGCTGCAGTCGATGCCGCCGGAGTTCCCGGGCTCGCTGACGGTCAGGCCGAAGCTGGCGGACGGAGCGCTCGCCGCGCTCGACCGAGGCGACGGGGCCGAGCACGACCGGCTGGCGGCGCTCGCGGCCGGCGATCTGGCGGATTGCGACGCGATCGCGCTGGCGCAGTTCAGCCTGGCGCGGGCCGAGCCGGCGGTCGCCGCCGCAACGGGCAAACCGGTGCTGACGACACCCGACAGCGCGGTCAGGAAGTTGAAGCGGCTCTTGGAGTGAACGAAAAAGGGCGCACCGCCGGTGCGCCCTTTTTCACGCCTTCGTGACACCCGCGCCCTATCGGGGGGCGAGCACCATGACCATCTGGCGACCTTCGAGCTGCCAGTCGCTCTCGACCTTGGCGACCTCGACCGTATCGGCCTTGACGCGCTCCAGCACCTTAACGCCGAGGTCCTGGTGCGCCATTTCGCGGCCGCGGAAGCGCAGGGTGACCTTCACCTTGTCGCCCTCCTCGAAGAAGCCGTGCATCGCCTTCATCTTCACATCGTAGTCGTGCTTGTCGATGCCAGGGCGAAGCTTGATTTCCTTGATCTCGATGGTGCGCTGCTTCTTGCGCGCCTCGGACGCCTTCTTCTGCTCGAGAAAGCGGAAGCGGCCGTAATCGAGGATCTTGCAGACCGGAGGCACAGAATTGGGGGCGATCTCGACCAGGTCGAGTCCGGCATCCTCGGCAATCTTGAGCGCCTCGAAGAACGAGACCACGCCACGGTTGGCGCCGGTATCGTCGATGAGCTGGACGTCGCGGACGCCACGAATGTCACGGTTGGCGCGGGGACCGTCCTTGACGGGGGCTGGTGCGGCACGGAAGGGACGACGAATGGCTGTATTCTCCTGTGAATGGCGCGCATCGCGCCGTTGGTGAGACACATTGCACAACGCGAAGCGTTGTCAATGGATCAGAGCAGTGTTCAGCGTCCGAGCAGGGCGCAATAGACGTCGAGCGTCTCGTTGACCATCGAGGCCAGCGAGAAATGGCGTTCGACATGCAACCGGGCACGCCGCGCCAGCGCATCGCGCGCGGAGGGCCGCAGCGCCAGCGCCTCGCGCAAGGCTTCGGCGAGCCCGGCCGCATCGTCGGGCGGGACATGCCAGCCGCTACGCTCCTGCGGCGTGACCTGCGGCGGCGCCAGCACCGTCTCCGGCACGGCACCGAGATTGGAAACGACGACCGGCGTGCCCATGGCCTGCGCCTCGACGGCGACACGACCGAAGGCCTCTGGCTCGGTCGAGGGCACGGCGACCACGGCTGCAGCCAGGAAAGCGGCCGGCATGTCCGAGCAATGGCCGACGCGGCGGACCCGGCCCTCGAGCCCAGCCCTGGCGATGGCGTCGTCGAGCTCGCGGACATAGCCGTCGCGGCCCTGCGCATCACCGGCGAGGATGAAGGCGGTGTCCGCATCGCCGGCATCGCGCAACTGGCGCGCCGCCTCGATCAACACCTTCTGCCCTTTCCAGCCGGTGAGGCGACCCGGCAGCAGCACGATGCGCTGATGCGGTTCGACGCCCCAGGCGCTGCGCAGGGCGCTGATCCGCTCCGGGCTCACCGCCGAGGGGGCGAAAGCCGAGAAATCGGTGCCGCGGTGGACAACGCGGATGCGGTCCCGGGCAAAACCATGCCGGGCCCGGATCAGATCGGCGGTGTAGCCGGAATTGGCAATGACGACATCGCTGCGCGCCATCACCGAATTGTAGAGATTCTTCACCGACGAACGGGCGTTGTAGGAGCCGTGATAGGTGGTGACGAAGGGCAGCTTCAGCGCCCGGGTCGCCGCAAGCGCGACCCAGGCCGGCGCCCGCGAGCGGGCGTGGACGAGATCGACGCGCTCACGCTTGCAGAGCAGCGCGAAGGTCCGGACATTGAGCAGCATCGAGAGCGGGTTCTTGGCCGCGGCCGGGAATGGCAGCCAGATTCCGCCCTTGGCCTGCAATTCGGCAACGAGCCGCCCCCCCTCCGTCGCGACAAGCGCCCGCGCGCCGACCTCGGTCAGCCCGGCCGCGATATCGACCGCGGTACGCTCCGCCCCGCCGGCCTCAAGCTCCGGGATGATCTGCAGCACGGTGCGACCGGCCAGCGGATGCGTCTCGGTCGACGGCAGAGACAGTTGCGCGCCGGAACGCAGGGAGGTGTTCACTGCTCGAAAGGGCCTTCTGCTTGGCGACTCGCCGATGCTATCGGGTTCTGATGATCACAAAATCGGGCGGGAATGCAGCATGCGATGCCTGCTTTCGCCTGGTTCATCACAGGAGAGATTAGAGTGATGAGGCCTGAGCCGCAATTTCTGAGCGTCGGCACCGGTGCAGAGCGTCGCGAGATCGCGGTGCTGGCGCAGGCCGGCAAGGGTCCGCCGGTGGTCTGGCTCGGCGGCCTACGGTCGGACATGCGCGCCACCAAGGCGGAGGCGCTGGCGGCCTGGGCGGAGCGCTCGGGCCGCGCGTTCATCCGCTTCGACTATGGCGGCCACGGCGAATCGAGCGGCGACTTCGCCCAGTGGACGATGTCGCACTGGATCGAGGACGCGCAGACGGTACTGGCCGCCTATGCACAAGGCCGGGCCGTCCTGGTCGGCTCATCCATGGGCGGCTGGGTCGCACTGCTGACGACGCTCAAGCTGCGCAAGACCGCGCCGCAATTGCAGCCGGCCGCCCTCGTATTGATCGCACCGGCCGTCGATTTCACCGAAGAGCTGATGTGGGCGCAGATGCCGGAGGCCATTCGCGAGACGATCATCAGGGACGGCGTCTGGCAGCGGCCCTCGGAATACTCGCCGGAGCCGATGCCGATCACGCGGGCACTGATCGAGGATGGACGGCGCCATCTCCTGTTCGGGCACCCGCTCGAAACCGGCTGCCCCGTCCATATCCTGCAGGGAATGAAGGATCCCGACGTACCCTATGGCCAGGCGCTGAAGCTGGTCGAGCATCTGCCGCACGATCCGGCCGTGCTGACCCTGATCAAGGATGGCGACCACCGCCTGTCGACGCCGGAGGACATCGCGCGCCTCGTCGCCGCCGTCGAGGGCATCGCGCCCACGACGGCATAGACAATTCGGGTCAGTGCAGGCTGACCATGCGGAGATCGTGCTCCCAGGCGTTGGCCGTAGCGGCCTCGCGGGAATCGGTCACCAGGATCGGCGCGCCGTCGGCCGCCAGCAGCGCAAAGAGCTGCAGGCCGGGTTCGATATCCGGCGCCTGCGGAAAGATGCGGGCCAACTCGTCCGACATGATCGGCTTGAGATAGGCGACCTGGCCGTTGCCGAGCGCGGCGAATTCAGCCGTGGTCAGAGGGTTGTTTCTGGTCTCAGTCATCGCGCCCTCCTTCAGAGCAGTGCGAGGCGGTTTGATTGTGCATCCTTGATCATGAACGGAAGGCAAACCGCATGCCTTTCCCGTAAAGACCTTCTGTAGCCCTCAGGGGCCTAGTCGCGGCTCATGATATCGATACGCCGGACGAGCCGTTCCGGTTCCGGACGGGCGAGATCGATCGCGAGCAGCCCGTTCGAGAGATCAGCCCCCAGGACCTGCATGCCGTCGGCGAGCAGGAAGGAGCGCTGGAACTGCCGCGCGGCGATGCCGCGATGCAGGAAATGCCGCGTCTTGTCGTCGACCTGCCGGCCGCGGATGGTCAGCTGGTTTTCCTCCAGCGTGATCTCAAGCTGGTCGCGCGAGAACCCGGCCACCGCGAGCGTGATCCTGAGCTTGTCGGGCTCGTCCTCCGTGCGCGGCATGCGCTCGATATTGTAGGGCGGATAGCCATCGCCGGCGCCTTTGGCGACACGGTCGAGTGCCCGCTCGATATCGTCGAAGCCGAGCAGGAAGGGATGCGACAGGCTAGGCGGACGCGTCATCACGAAGCCCTTTGAAAGGCGCCTCTGGAACTATCGGAGCCCGCTTGCGCAGCGCCCCGCACGCGAAAGGCGAACCCAACCGCGTGACTGAGATATGGCGAGTAGCTTACCCGGCCGCAAGTCCTGCGGACCGGCGCCTCAGTCCAGCGCAGCGATCGCCTCGATCTCGATCAACAGGCGCGGATCGACGAGCGCGGTGACGCCGACCATCGTGCTCGCCGGAAACGGGCCGTCGCCGAGATACTTCATCCGCACCTTGCGCACGGCGACAGCCTTCTCGGTCGAGAGATCGACGACATAGGTCACCAGCTTGAACACCTTGGTGAAGTCGGTGCCGGCAGCAGCCAGGGCCGCGGCGAGATTGGCGTAGACCTGTTCGGCCTGGGCGGCGATGTCGCCCTCCCCCACCACCTTGCCCATCGGGTCGTAGGCGACCTGGCCGGAGACATGAACCTGCCGCTCCGCCTTGACGATGGCAAGATGCGAATAGCCGGTCGGCGGCGAGAGCGAGGCCGGGTTGAGGAGATCGATCTTGCTGGGCATGGAATACTCCCGAGGCTTGCGGCTCCAAGCCGCGCGGCAAGCTAGGCCAGCGCAGGGCAGGCACGCAATCTCGGGAAGGATCGGTATGGAAGAGAAAGATGGTACAGCCACCCCGGCTTGAACGGGGGACCTCTAGATCCACAATCTAGCGCTCTAACCAACTGAGCTATGGCTGCACGGCTTGCGCCTGATGTCGCGGCGCTCGGAAGCGATCCGGCGACGGCGCGGAACCTAGTGCCACGCCTCGCCGAATGCAACGGCGAAATGCAAGCCGGCGCGTGGAAAACCGCGCCGGCTCCAAAATCAGCGGCGCGGCAGCTCCTGGCGCGCCGTCGCGGCGAGATCGCCGAGATGAGCCGCGAAGGATTCGTAGCTGCGGCGGAAGGCCTTGGCCTGGAGCGCGACCGCATCGGCGGTGCTCTGCGTGCGCGCCAGGCTCTCGACCTCGCCCAGCGTCGCTTTCAGTTCGGCGCAGGCATGGTCGAGCACCTTGGCCTGGACGGCGCCGAAGGCACGCGTCAGCGCCAGGGTCGGCTCCAGCCAGACGGCGGCGGAGAAGGCGGGAACGGCAAACGGCTTCGGCGCCTCGACCGGTTTGGTGAAGGCGGGCGCAGCGGCGGCAGGCGCCACAATCGGCTTGAGGGCCTCGACGAGCTTGACCGGAGCGGGAACAGGCTTCGCCGCAACAGGAGCCACCGGCTTTGGCGCGGCCGGCTCGACCTTGACGAGAGCGGGCGTCGCCTTGACCGGCTCGGCGGCAAGCTTGGCCGGCGCCGGCACGGATGCCGGCTTGGCCGGCGCGGGCTTTGCAGCCGCTGCCTTGCCGGCATCAATCTTCACCGCCGGAGCAGAGACCTTGGCGGCCGGCTTGGCGACCTTGAGCTTCACCGGGGCGACGCGCTTGACGGATTCAGCAGCGGGCTTCACCACCGGCTGGGCGACGGGTCGCGGGGCCGCCGGTGCAGCAGCGGCAGCCTTGGGAGCGGCCGGCACGGGAGTAGCGGGCTTGGCCTCGATCTTGGCGGCGGGCACAGGCGCAAGCGGGGCGGCGACAGGCTTCACCGCCACCACGGGCTTGGCTTCCACGGGCTTGACCTCGGGAGCCTTGACCGGCGCAGCTGCTACGGCCGGTTTCGGCTCGCTCAGCGCCTTGACCGGCGCGAGGCTGATCGGCGCCTTGCCGGGAGTAGTCTGCTTAGCCATCGGATCTCTCCTTCACGGTTCCGGCAGGGCTGACCTGCGCGATCGACGAAACCGGGACCGGGCATGTCCCAGCGGGATGTCTCACCCCGCTCCGGTTCTCATGCACTGGCGCCCGGCCGCTTCGTCGTGAAAGCCCGCTCCGCGCCCGCGGCGCTCAAGGCTTCACTTCAGCTTGGTCGCCTTGGCGGCGGTCTCGGCTGCCTTCTTGGCGGCGTCCTGCACGCTGGTGCCGACATCCTTGAGCTGCGACTGCAGCGCGGCCATCTGGGCCTTGAGGAACTCGGACTGGTGCTGGAGCACCTCGTTCATATCCTTCGACTTGACGAGCTTGTCGGCGAGGTCGAAGGCCGCGGCGATGTTGTTCTCGGCATAGGACATCGCCTTCTTGGTCATGTCCTGGACGTTGACGCGGGCCGACTCGGCCGAGCCATGGGCGCTGTCGACGGCCTTCTGGGCGGCGCCGATGAAACCGTCGAAAGCCTTGCGGGCCTGATCGACGCTCTTCTCGGCGAATTCGCGCATTTCGGTGGGGACTTCGTAGGGGTTCTTGCCGTCCATGGTGGTCCTCCTGCGACCGAGCCCAGCGCCTTCGCCGTCTCCGACGTCACGCCGCTATTGTGCACTGCAATATCATTATTGCAGTGCAATGACAACGCCGCCGCTGCAAAGGCGGCGCGAGCCATATTAACGCTGTTTGGAAACGTCAGGGGAGAGGCCAGGTTCCCGCATGGATTCGCCCTGCTCGCGCGGTTATTAAAGATTTGTTAGGCATATTCGCGCGGGCTGGAGTCGCCAGCAGGTGAGCGGAGCGGGATGAGCGAATCCGGACAGGATTGGAACGGCACGGCCGGCGCGCTGGCGCAGGATCCCGCACTTGCGGGCTTCGCTGGCGAAGGCGCGCTGCTGCTCTGGCCAGCCGGCGCCGACGCGCCGGCCTTCGCCAATGCCGGCGGACGAGCGCTGCTCGACGCCTTCGGCGGCGCTTCGAAGCTGCCGACGGCGACCCGTGAACGCCTGCGCCTGCTTGCCGGCGGACTGGCTTCGCCGACTGCGCTCAGGCTCGAAAGGTTGAGGCTAGGCGCCTCGCTGACCGGCCTCGTGACCTGCGGCTGCAAGCGCATCGAGACCGGCTATGGTCCGGCGCTGGCCGTCGGCGTCACCGCCTCCGAGCTGCGGCGTCTCGGCATCGCCGTGCCGAAGGAAGAGCCGCGCGCTTCCATCACTCCGGCCGCCGCGCCCTCCCTGGCCGCCTCCGCGGACACAGGCGCTCCGATCGAATCAGTCGGGCAACAGCGCCGCGCCAATCTGCGCTTCCTGTGGGAGAGCGATCTCGGCGGAACGCTGATCAGCCTGTCGCAGGATCTCGCCGAACTCGTCGGCCAGGACGCTGCAAAGGCGACGCGAGGACGTCGCTGGCAAGCCCTGCTGGCGGATGACGTGCTCGATCTCGACGGCGACCTGGCCGAGCGGCTCGCGACCTCCTCGACCTGGAGCGGCCGGGCCGTGCTCTGGCGCGTGTCCCCCGGCGAAGGCGCTCGCGTCGAGCTTTCCGGCTTTCCGCTGTTCGACGGCGAGCGCAACCCGGCCGGCTTCCGCGGCTTCGGCCTCGCCCGCTCGCCGGAAAACGAAGCCTTTCCTGAACGAGAGGCTCCGCAGGAGGAGACCGTTTCGGCCGCGCCGGCGGTCGAATCTCCCGAGATCGAACATCCGGAAGTCAGCGCTACCGACGAGCCTGTGTCTGAGCGCGCTCCGGATAGCATTGTCGAGGCCAACCCCATCGCGCAGGCCGAAGCCGACAGCGCCGAGCACAGAGTTGAAGCCGACACTCCGGCTGAGACGGAAGCGCCGGCAGAACCAGTTGCGCCATTAGAAGCCCAAGAGGCTGATCCCGAGCCGGCGGCTTCCGACGACGAAGCGGCGGTGGAGCAAGCCGAAGATAAGGGCAATGCGCCGGAAGCCAGCGAGCCCAAGCAACCAGCTCCGACAGCGCCGCCGGCCAATGTCGTGCCGCTGCGCAACGGCCATCTGGCGGCGGTGCGCCCAGTGCTCGAGCCGTCCAAGACCCTGCTCTCCTCGGCCGAGCGCAACGCCTTCCGCGAGATCGCCAAGGCGCTCGGCGCCCGCATCGCCGGCGAGGAGGACGAGCCCGGCGAACCGCGCCTACCCGCCGCCGCTCCGCTGCGCGTTCGTGACAAGGAAGAGGCTTCAGCTCCGACCACCGCTGCGCCACCGCCGCTCGTCCCGGCCGAACCGCGCCAGCGTGCCGCCAACGCGCATGCCGACATTCTCGACCGGCTGCCGATCGCCGTGCTGGTCAATCGTGACGAGACGGCGCTCTACGCCAACCGCACCCTGCTCGACCTGCTGGACTATGCCGACCTCGACGACCTCTCCGCGGCCGGCGGCGTCAGCACGCTGATCCGGGGCCTCAGCCCCAGCAGCGACGGCGCGATGATCCTGGTCGACCGCAAGGGCGGGCTGATCAGTGTCGACGGCCGGCTCTCCAGCGTGAACTGGCAGGGTGAGCCCGCGACGCTGATGGCCTTCCGCAACAGCGTCCCTGGCGGCGATCTCAAGATGCTGACGCCAGAGGAGGCCGAGGAGCAGGAGCTCGCCGCGGAGTTTGAGGCGGAGGAGGAAGAGGCAGCCTCTCGCGTCGCGCAGCTCCGGCTGGAGGGGCAGGCGAACGATGCCCGCGTCTCCGAGCTTTCGGCGATGCTCGACACCGCGACCGACGGCGTCGTCACCGTCGACGGGCGCGGGCGGATCCTCGCGCTCAACAAGAGCGCCGAGGCGCTGTTCGGCTACGACCAGCGCGAGGTCGCCGGCGAGCTCTTCACCCTGCTCTTTGCGCCGGAGAGCCATTCGCCGGCGCTCGACTATCTCGAGGGGCTGATCGGCGGCGGCGTCGCCTCACTGATGAACGATGGCCGCGAGGTCATCGGGCGCGTGCGCCAGGGCGGGCGCATCCCGCTCTTCATGACCATGGGCCGCATCGCCGAGGGGCCGGACAGCAAGTTCTGCGCGGTGCTGCGCGACATCACCGCCTGGAAGAAGACCGAGGGTGAGCTGGTCGAGGCGCGCAAGGCGGCCGAGAAGGCGAGCGCGCAGAAATCCGACGTGCTCGCCAAGATCAGCCATGAGATCAGGACGCCGCTCAATGCCATCATCGGCTTCGCCGAGGTGATGGCTGAGGAGCGCTTCGGACAGATCGAGAACGAGCGCTACAAGGAATACCTGCGCGACATCCACCAGTCGGGCGGCTATGTCATCAGCCTGGTGAACGACCTGCTCGACCTCGCGAAGATCGAGGCCGGCAAGCTCGACCTCGACTTCGGCAGCGTCAACCTCAACGACATCGCGCTGTCCGCTGTGAACCTGCTGCAGCCGGAGGCGCAGCGCGGCCGCGTCGTGCTGCGTTCCGGCCTCGCGCCGAAGCTGCCGCCGGTCGTCGCCGACGAGCGCTCGCTGCGCCAGATCGTGATCAACCTGCTCTCCAATGCGGTGAAATTCACCGATGCCGGCGGGCAGGTCATCGTCTCGACCGCGCTCGGCGACCAGGGCGAAGCCATTCTGCGGGTGCGCGACACCGGCATCGGCATGGACGATGACGAGATCAAGCTGGCGCTGGAGCCGTTCCGGCAGGTGCCGACGACGCGAAAGTCCGGCGGCACGGGCCTTGGCCTGCCGCTGACCAAGGCGCTGGTCGAAGCCAACCGGGCGGCGCTGACCATCACCAGCGCCAAGAAGGAAGGCACGCTGGTCGAGGTCACCTTCCCGCCGCAGCGCGTGCTGGCGAGCTGAGTGTCATCGATCGAGCGCATGCCGGTAGAGATTGCGCTCCAGCTCCGGCACATAGCGCTGGCGCAGGAAACCGGCCTTTTCGAGCACCCGGCAAGAGCCGGCGTTGTCTGGCTTGGCAAAGGCCCGCAACTCCGGCAAGCGCAGGCGGTCGCGGGCTTCGGCAACACTCGCCGCCGCCAGCTCGCTCGCATAGCCCCTGCCCCAGGCCGAGGGCGCGAACCAGTAGCCGAGCTCGACACCCCAGCCGGGATCGAACGGATCTTCGAACAGCCCTCCCCAGCCGAGAACGGTGCCATCTGCACGGCTCCTGATCGTCCAGGGCGCATAGCCTAGCCGACGGCGCTGCCACTCATGCCCGGCAACGTGGCGGCGGCAAGCGCGCAGCGTTTCGAAATGAGAGGTGTGTCGCATCGCTCCGGCGTCGCCGAGAAAGGCAAAAAGCGCCGGTACGTCAGAGAGCTTGGTGGGACGCAGCGAGAGCCGCTCGGTTAGGATGTTCATCGATGCGGTGAAGCAAGAATCGCGCCCGCCCGTGCACAGCGCGACGGGCGCAGCCACGCATTGGCGGCTACGATCGCAGGCTTTAGAGTTTCGGCTCCTATCCCGATTGTGAGCCGGCCGCCATGCATTTTGCCCTGACCGAGGAGGAAGAGCTCATCCGCGAGAGTGCGCGCAAGCTCGCGGCGGACCGGTTGGCGCCATTGGCCGAGCAGCTCGACCGTGGCGAAGGCCGGCAGGAATTCCTCGCCAACCTCAAGCTGCTCGCCGAGAACGGCTTCATGGCGCTCAACGTCAAGGGACTGTTCGGCGGAACCGAAGCCGGCACCGTTTCCTTTGCCCTGGCGCTAGAGGAACTCGCCGCTGCCTGCGCCTCGACGGCGGTCACGACCTCGGTGACCAACATGGTTGGGGAAGTCATCCAGGCCGTCGGCAACGAGCAGCAGAAGTCAGCCTATCTGCCGAAACTGGCTGACGGCACCTATCCGGCCGGCGCCTTCTGCCTGACCGAGGCCGGGGCGGGCTCCGACCCGGCCGGCATGAAGCTGCGCGCCCGACACGACGGCGATGACTATGTTCTCGACGGCCAGAAGATCTTCATCACCTCCGGCGAATATGCCGGGCTCTTCGTCGTCTGGGGCGTGACCAATCCCGACGCGCCGAAGGGCAAGGGCATCTCGGTCTTCCTGGTGCCCGCAGATACGCCCGGCGTCAGCATCGGCAAGGCCGAGACAAAGATGGGTCAGACCGGCTCGGCGACGAACACCATCCATTTCGACGGTGCCCGCATCCCGGCCGCCAATCTGATGGGCAAGGAGAATGACGGCTTCCGCGTCGCGGTCGGCGAGCTCGCCGGCGGGCGCATCGGCGTCGCCTCGGTCTCGCTCGGCATCGCCCGCGCCGCGATGGACGCCGCAAAATCCTATGCCCGCGAGCGCAAGCAGTTCGGCCAGGCGATCTCCGAGTTCCAGGGCCTGCAATGGATGATCGCCGATCGCGAGCTCGACCTGCACGCGGCGCGCCTGCTGATCCTCGATGCCGCCGCGAAGAAGGATCGCGGCGAGCCCTTCTCCAAGGAAGCCTCGATGGCGAAGCTCTTCGCCTCCGAGGCAGCGCATCGCTGCACCGATGCGGCGATCCAGATCCATGGCGGCGCCGGCTATTGCCGCGATTTCCCGGTCGAGCGCTATGCGCGGGACGCCCGCATCACCCGAATCTACGAGGGTACCTCCGAGATCCAGCGGCTGATCATCGCACGCGAGACCTTGCGCCAGCTTGGCTGAAGCCCGCCCCCGTCATTCCGGACAAGCGAAGCGCAGATCCGGAATCCATTGTAGCGCTCCGTACCCTGCGATGGATTCCGGCGCTCCGCTGCGCTACGGCCGGAATGACGAGGAGAAGAATCGTCTACCTCGACCACAACCGGAAACGCCCATGCCCCTGACCATCTATGGCTGCTATCGCTCGCGCGCGACGCGGAATGTCTGGCTCGCCAACGAACTCGGCATCACCTTCAAGCATGTGCCTGTGATCCAGGTTTACCGCGTCGCAGACCCGAAGGCGGCCGATGCGCCGGTGCATACCCGCAGCGCCGAATTCCTCGAAGTGAACCCGAACGGCCATATCCCGTCGATCGACGATGACGGCTTCGTGCTGCACGAGTCGCTGGCGATCAATCTCTATCTCGCCCGCAAGCATGGCGGGCCGGTCGCGCCGAAGGACGTGCAGGAGGAAGGGCTCGCCGCGATGTGGGCGCTCTGGGCTGCGACCGAATGCGAGACCAACGCGCTCAACCTGACCTATCACCTCGCCGCCTATCCGCCGGAGAAGCGCGATCCGGCCCTCGTCAGCAAGGCGCTCGAGGCGCTGGCCGCCCCGTTCGCCGTGCTCGACAAGGCCTTGGCGGAAGGCGGCGGCTATGTCATGGGCGGGCGCTTCACGGTCGCCGACATCAACGTCGCCGAGGTCATCCGCTACGCCAAGCCGGCGTCGCAGCTCTTCGACGCCGCCCCGAACGTCAAGGCCTGGCTCGACAAGCTGCACCAGCGCCCGGCCTTCAAGGCGATGTGGGCAGCGCGCGAGTCTGAACCGGCCTGAGCCCCGCTCACGGGAAACGGGTGGCCGGGCCTGGCCCGGCTGCCTACTGACGCAGGATGACCCGCGCCAGAGCATGTTCCGCAAAAGTGGATGCCACTTTTGCGATCAGAACATGCTCAGCTTTTTGATGAGCGCGAATTCTCGTCGTTCGATCGATGCGATCGAACGGAAAGCGCGCTCGGAGGACAGATCCTGCCATGACACAGCCGACCTCCGTCCCTTCGCTGCGCATGGGCCCCACCGAGTGGCTCCTGCTTATCGTCCTCTCGGTCCTGTGGGGCGGCTCGTTCTTCTTCAACAAGCTCACCGTGGCGGAATGGCCGCCCTTCGCCGTCGTGCAGGTGCGCGTCGGATTGGCGGCGCTGGCGCTGCTGCTGGTGGTGCGGATCACAGGGCAGTCCATGGCGGTGGGGCGCAGCCTCTGGCTCGCCTTCTTCGGGATGGGCATCCTCAACAATCTGATCCCGTTCAGCCTGTTCCTCTGGGGCCAGCAGCAGATCGCCAGCGGCCTCGCCTCGATCCTGAACGCGACCACTCCGATCTTCTCGGTGCTCGTGATGCACTGCTTCGCCAGCGAGAAGGCGACCGGGCTGAAGCTCGGCGGTGTTCTGGCCGGTCTCGTCGGCGTAGGCATACTGATGGGCCCCGATGCGCTGAGCGGCCTCGGCACGAACCTCGCGGCGCAGCTCGCCTGTGTCCTCGCGGCGATCTCCTATGCGTTCTCCGGCCTGTTCGGACGGCGCTTCCGTGGTCTGCCGCCGCTCGTCGCCGCCACGGGACAGCTTTCCGCCTCGACGATCATGATCGTCCCGATCGTCTTCTTCCTGCATCCGCCCTGGACGCTGCCGATTCCCTCGCAGCAGGCTGTCCTCGCGGCGGTCGGCCTGGCGCTGATCTCGACGGCACTGGCCTACATCATCTTCTTCCGGATCATGCGCGCTGCCGGGCCGAGCAATGTCATGCTGGTGACCTTCCTGATCCCGGTCAGCGCCATTCTGCTCGGCTCCGGCCTGCTGGGCGAAGAGCTGCTGCCGCGCCATTTCGCCGGCATGGCCGCGATTTTCGTCGGGCTCGCCTTGATCGACGGCCGGGTCGCCGGGCTGTGGAGCGTGGGGCGAACCCGCGCTCCGACCGCTTGACCAGGTTCGGCGGACGTCCATAAGCTCCGAAGAATCAACCCACTACAGCATTGTCGGACTGCAAGAGAGGCCTTCACCCTGTGGACGCCGCTCCTGCGGCGACGAGCTTTGTTGCCAAAAAATTATGAATTGCTCTAGGGTCGCAAAACTGGCGTCAGGCGCTAAAGGGCATAACCGAAACAACTGGTAGATATCACAAAAAGCGATACGCCAGAGGGGAGCGCGACAACCATGGACCTGCGGCAACTGCGATGTTTCATCGCGGTGGCGGAAGAGCTGCACTTCGGCCGGGCGGCCGAGCGGCTCGGCCTCGCACCACCAGCCCTATCACGCCAGATCAGCGCGCTTGAGGACGAGCTCGGCGTCAGCCTACTGACTCGCACCACGCGCCAGGTCGCTCTCACCCGTGCCGGGTTGATCATGCTGGAGGAAGCCAAGGCCATCCTGGTCCGGATGGAGCGGGCTTCGCGCTCGGTGAGGGAAGCTTCGCTGGCCTCGAGCAAGGTGCTGCGCGTCGGCGCGATCGATGCCGCCTCCTCGAGTTTCGTTCCTGAGGCACTCGTCACCTTCCGCTCGCGCCATCCCGGCATCGAGATCAAGTTCGTCGAGGCGATGACGGCGCCGCTCGTGCAGATGCTGGAGGCCGGCAAGCTCGATCTCGCGCTGCTGCGTCCGCCGCGCAAGCCGACCGATTGCGCCTTCGAGATCCTGCGGGTCGAGCGGCCGATCGTGGTGCTGAGCGAGAGCCATCCGCTCGCCGCGCGCGAACACCTGACCATGCAGGACCTCGTCGGCGAACCCTTCGTGGTGCCCTCCAAGCGCATCCGCCCCTTCGCCTACGACCTGGTCATGGCTTATTTCGAGAGCGTCGGCGCGGTGCCCAACGTCACCATCGAGGCGACCGAGAAGCCGGCGATGATGTCGGCGGTCGCGGCCGGGCTCGGCATGGCGCTGGCGCCGGACTGGGTCTCGCGGCTGAGCTTTCCGGGCGTGACCATGCGCCGCCTGCGCGGCGCGTTGCTCGATCCGCCGCCGCCCGGTGCCCTCGTCGGCGTCGCCTGGCGCCCGCACCAGAAGCTCGCCGCCCGCGACGACTTCCTCGCCATCCTGCGCGAGAGCGTAACCCTGATCGACGACGGCAACGTCCTGCCGTTCAGCGTAACCGGGCACGGCAGAAAGCCTGCCGCGCGCACAGCAACCACCCGAGCCGGAGGACATTGATGAGTCTGAACAAGATCGAGGCCGCGCGGGGTTGGCGCGTCCGCTCGACGCAGGACCTGGCCGCCGGCCTGTTCATGATAGCGCTTGCCGGACTGGCCCTGTTCCTGTCGAGCGACCTGCCGACCGGGACATTGCGCCAGATCGGCCCAGGCATGCTGCCGAAGAGCTTCGCGGTGATCTGCGCCGGGCTCGGCGCGCTGCTCGCCTTCAACTCGCTGCGCTACAACGGCGAAAAGTTGTCCGGCTGGTCCTGGCGCGGCGTCCTCTTTGTGCTCGGCGCGGCAGTGGTCTTCGGCCTGACCATCCGCGGCTTCGAGATCGGCCCGCTCAAGGTGCCGCAGCTCGGCATGCTCGTCTCCGGCCCGCTGGTCGTGATCATCTCCGGCCTCGCGGCCGAGGATGTGAAGATCAAGGAACTCCTGATCTTCGCCGCCGCCATGACGATCGGCTGCGCACTCCTGTTCAAATACGCGCTGGGTCTGCCGATCCCGCTGGCGCCCTGGCTGCTGGGAATCTGAACCATGAGTGAAATGCTCGCCCATCTCTCGCTGGGCTTCGGCGTCGCGCTGACGCTGAAGAACATCGCACTCTGCTTCGCCGGCTGCCTGGTCGGCACGCTGATCGGCGTCCTGCCCGGCGTCGGCCCGGTCGCCACCATCGCGATGCTGCTGCCGATCACCTTCGGGCTCGATCCGGTCGGCGCTCTGATCATGCTCGCCGGCATCTATTACGGCGCCCAGTACGGCGGCTCGACCACCGCCATCCTGGTCAATATTCCCGGCGAGGCGACCGCCGTCGTCACCACGCTCGACGGCCACCAGATGGCCAAGCAAGGCCGCGCCGGCGTTGCGCTCGGCACTGCTGCCATCGGCTCCTTCGTCGCCGGCTGCGCCGCGACCCTGATCATCGCCGCGCTCGGCGCGCCGCTGACCCGACTCGCCCTGCTGTTCGGCCCGGCCGAATACTTCTCGCTGATGGTGATGGGCCTGTGCTTCGCCGTCGTGCTGGCGCGCGGCTCGATCCTCAAGGCCTTCTGCATGATCATGCTCGGCCTGCTGCTCTCGACCGTCGGCACTGACCTCGAAACCGGCCAGGAACGCATGACCTTCGGCTTCCCGCCACTCTCCGACGGCATCGACTTCGCCGTGCTGGCGATGGGCGTGTTCGGCTTCGCCGAGGTTCTGCGCAACCTGGAGAACCCGGAAGCGCGCGACGTCGTCAAGTCGAAGATCGGCAAGCTGCTGCCCGACTGGAACGACATCAAGCAGTCGGCGGCGCCGTGCCTGCGCGGCACGCTGATCGGCGGGACGCTCGGCATCCTGCCCGGCAACGGCGCGGTGCTCGGCCCCTTCGCCAGCTACACGCTGGAGAAGAAGATCGCCAAGGACCCCTCCCGCTTCGGCAAGGGCGCGATCGAGGGCGTCGCCGGACCGGAATCGGCCAACAACGCCGGCGCGCAGACCGCCTTCATCCCGCTGCTCACCCTCGGCATCCCGCCGAATGCGGTGATGGCTCTGATGGTCGGCGCGATGACCATCCACGGCATCATCCCCGGCCCGCAGGTCATGACCAAGAACCCCGATCTGTTCTGGGGCATGATCGCCTCGATGTGGATCGGCAATCTGATGCTGCTGATCATCAACCTGCCGCTGGTCGGCGTCTGGGTGAAGCTGCTGCAGGTGCCCTATCGGCTGATGTTCCCGGCGATCCTGATCTTCTGCTCGATCGGCATCTACTCGGTGAACAACCAGCCCGTCGACGTCGCCTTCACCGCGCTGTTCGGCCTGTTCGGCTATCTCCTGATCAAGCTCGGGTTCGAGCCAGCTCCGATGCTGCTCGGCTTCGTGCTCGGCAAGCTGATGGAAGAGAAGCTGCGCCAGGCCCTGATCATCTCGCGCGGTTCGTTCATGACCTTCATCGAGCGGCCGATCTCGGCCGGCCTGCTGCTCGTCGCCGTCGCCATCCTCGTCATCGCGCTGCTGCCGTCGATGTCGAAGAAGCGCGACGAGGTCTTCACCGAATGACGGGGTTGTCGCCCAACCCCGTTTCCCCATCTTCAGTGTATTGCGTCAGGGAGGACTACCCATGAAAACACTCGCCCTTAGTCTCGCCGCAGCGCTCGCCTTGGCGCTGCCGGCGCAGGCCCAGTCCAAATACCCGGAGCGGCCGATCACCATGATCGTGCCCTTCGCCGCCGGCGGACCGACCGACATCATCGCCCGCATCGTCAGCGAGAACATGTCGAAGACCCTCGGCCAGCAGATCGTGGTCGAGAACGTCGCCGGCGCCGGAGGCACCACCGGCATCACCCGCGCGGTCACCGCAGCACCGGACGGCTACACTATCGCGATGGGGCATCTAGGTACCTTCTCGGCCGCGCCCGCGACCTATCCCGGCCTGAAATACGACCCGATCAACGGCATGCAGACGATCGGCCTCGCTGGCGGCACGCCGATCCTGATCGTCGCCAAGAAGGCCTTCGCGCCGAAGGACCTCAAGGAGTTCGTCACCTATGTGAAGGCGAACTCCGACAAGGTGAACGAGGCCCATGCCGGCGTCGGCTCGGTGTCGTGGACGACCTGCACCCTGCTCAAGGGCCAGCTCGGCGTGCCGAAGCTGAACTCGGTCGCCTATCGCGGCACCGGTCCGGCGCTGAACGACCTCGTCTCCGGCCAGGTCGACTTCATGTGCGACCAGATCGTCAGCGTCGCCGAGCAGATCAAGGCGGGCACGATCAAGGCTTACGCCGTCGCCTCGGCGGAGCGCTCGCCCGCCCTGCCCGACGTCCCGACCACCAAGGAAGCCGGGCTGCCCGAGTACCAGATCGAGGCCTGGAACGGCATCGCCGCGCCCAAGGGCCTGCCGAAGGAGGCCGTCGACAAGCTGGTCGACGCGCTCGACAAGGCGCTGAACGACGAGACCGTCAAGAAGCGCCTGCTCGACCTCGGCACCGTGCTGCCGACCAAGGAAGAGCGCACACCAGCCGGTTTCGCCGCTCTGATCAAGCGCGACGCCGACAAGCTCTCGCCGGTGCTGTCGGCCGCGCCGAAGCAGTAAGCGCCAGACGCATGCTACGGACGGCGGGTCGCAAGGCCCGCCGTTTTCTTTTGGCCACGGCGCATTACGATGCCGACATGCGCCGCATCACCCTGCCCGTCTCACCGATCTCCCCTGAAGCCTTTGCACCCTATGGCCGTGTCCTGTCTCCTGCAGGCGAGCGCGATACCGGCCGCGAGGGTTATGACATCTGGATCCAGCCTTTCGCCGCCGAAAGCCGGCCGCGGCTGCAGATCGTGCGCTATCATGCGCGGCCCTTCGTCGTTGCGCTGGTCGAGCGGCATCTGCATGTCACCGAAGCGCGTCAGCCGCTCGGTGGCCCGCCCGCCATCATCGTGGTCGCCGAGGCCTCCGAAACGCCGCCCGAGCCCGAAGCGCTCCGGGCTTTCCGGCTCGATGGCGAAGGCGTGCTGTTCCATCGCGGCACCTGGCACGCGATCGACGCCTATCCCGAGCACGGCAGCCACGCCGATTTCCTCTTCCTGTCTGAGGAAGCGACGGTGAACGAGCTGTTCGAACACCCCGAACGGCCGCCCGAACGCACGCGGGTCCATGATTTTCGCGCCGCCGGCATCGAGCTCGTGATCGAAACCAACCCATTGACGACAAACGAGAACCGTTGAGCTCTGTTCACGATCGTACACAGCTCGTGACCGCCTCGGCGGAACCACCGGCCGTGCTTCCCGTTCTTTCTGCCGAGGTTTCCACTCTGGAAGGAGAACGGACATGTTCAAGAAGCTTGCTCTCGTCACCGCCCTCGCCATCGTTCCGGCGGCGGCTTTCGCCCAGAATCCCGATGGCGCCCAGGGCGGCGCGGCCAGCGGCATTGTCGGCGGCGCGACTGCCGGTGCTGTCGGCGGTGCCGTGGTCGGCGGACCGGTCGGCGCGGTAGTCGGCGGCGTCGGTGGCGCGGTGGTCGGCGGCTTCACCGGCGCGGTGATCGGCGACAACGCCCCGCGCTTCCGCACCTATGTGGTCGAGCAGCGCGTGCCGTCCTACACCTATGCCGAGCCGGTAGCGGTCGGCACCGTGCTGCCGCAGCAGGGCGTGGTCTATCGCGAGGTGCCGGCCGAGTTCGGCGAGCGCGCCAGCGGCTATCGCTACACCGTGGTGAACAACCGCGCCGTGCTGGTCGAGCCGCAGACCCGCCGCGTCGTCCAGATCATCGAATGATCGTAGTCGAGCCGCTTGCCGCTCGCGCCATCAAGGCCTGAGTGACCATCCGGATCGCAGGCCCGCCCCGAAAGGGGCGGGCTTTTTCGTCTGGCCGCACGCAGCAGGACGGCGGGTGCAGCGATTACCTGAGTTGTGTAGGCCGCGGCTGCTGCCGCGAGAGGAAGGTTCGCCCGCCTCGCGCCATAACTGGATTGTCCGGCGCAGCTGCGATACGCAGGGCCAACCCGACCATGCTAAGGTCCATCCTTGATCGACGGGATCGCAAGCCGTGGAAACCGCACAGCTTCGGTATAATTGGTCCGATGCCGACGTCTATGAAGCTTTCATGGGGCGCTGGAGCGAACGCCTGGCAAGCCTGTTTCTTGCCCGTATCAATGTCACTCCGGGCGGTCAGGTCCTTGATGTAGCTTGCGGGACAGGTGTGTTGGCGAAAGCGCTGGCCGAAACCGGCGCACATGTGATCGGTGTCGATGCGTCGGAGGGATATCTGGAAGGGGCCCGCCATCGTCGATCCCACCCCAACATCAAATATGAACACGGCGACGCCCGGCACATGCGGTTCGGCGACAAAGCATTCGATGCGGCCGTTTCCTCGCTGGCCCTCGACGTCATCCCGGAGATTGAACAGGTCGTTGCGGAGATGAAGCGCGTGACCCGTCCGGGTGGCGTAGTAGCGTCCGCTGTGACTCAGTTCTTTGGCGGCATGCCCGCCTTCGATCTCGTCTACAATACCGGTGCCGCTCTTGATGCCGAGGTTGCCCGGGTAAGGTCCGTACGGGCAGGACGCATGCAGTTCTGGCCCAACGGCCAGGCTGCGTTGTGGCGGAAGATCGGCCTCGTCGATGTGACGGAAGTTCCCGTTGTCGTGGATTGCGAATATCAGTGCTTCGCGGATTACTGGGCTACATTCATCGACGGCCCGGGCAGCGTCACTGGCATGTTGATGGCCCTGTCGAACGACGTCCGCGATTCGATCGAGCAGCACGTTCGTGCCGGATATCTGGTGGGGCAGCCGGATGGGCCTCGATCGTTCCCCATGATGTTCCGTGTGGTGCGCGGCTTGGTCCCGGCCTGATCCTGGACGCCCTGCCGTGGGACCTGCGGAATTCCCTGCGGGCCGAACTGCGGCGTCTATCGAAACTCGCTAAACGTCCGCTTTTTCATGTCCATCGCTCAACGGGTGAGTGGCAGCCAGAGGCGCCGGTCGAAATCGAAGGGCTGCGTTCCGACGGCCGTGATCGCAGCGGCATCGCGATGACGCGGATTGATCAGCACATTGGTGCTGCGCGGCGCGATGAAGGACGGCACCCTGAGCAGAGCTGTCTCGCCGGTACTCAGCCAGGCATCGCCGAGCGCTCTCGGCTCGCGCGGATCTTCGCCATCGCTGATCGATGCGGTTCCGGTTTCGATCTCGATGAGCACGTAGTCGTCCGGGATCAGCTCAGGCGCGAGGTCGAGGTGGACGCGGACCTCCAGGATGGCGAGCGCCGGATTCTCGGCAGCGTAGACGACCGGACGCCCGGGCGAATTCCAGCGTCCGCCATAGAGCCTCGCCCCTTCGCCGCTGTGATCGGCGAAGGCGGCGCGAGCGACGCGCCATAAGCGCATCAAGCGGCGATGCCG
The DNA here is from genome assembly GCF_050275675.1 of Allobosea sp. NPDC003192. Taxonomy (NCBI): domain Bacteria; kingdom Pseudomonadati; phylum Pseudomonadota; class Alphaproteobacteria; order Hyphomicrobiales; family Alloboseaceae; genus Allobosea; species Allobosea sp. NPDC003192. Next base: position 125,744 of record NZ_JBNNPK010000009.1, on the reverse strand, counting down.
TGGGCGATCCTGCCGAGCAATGCCTCGACCTGCGCCGCGCCTTCCCCGGTATCGAGCAGGTCCAGCGGCTTCTCGCCGTCGAGTGCCGTCGTCGGCCGGCGCAACCAGGCGGCGGCCTTGCCCTGCGAGCCGAAGGTGACCTCCGCTTCGGCGATGACGCGCGCGGCGCGCATCAATCGGTCGGACTGTTCGGTGGTCAATGTCCCGATCTTGCGGCGGTGGCTCAGCGTCTTGCGCGGCAGCACCAGCTCGTCGATCTCGGCCAGCGTCATCCGGCCGCTTTCGATCACATGTTCGATCGTGCGCACCGGAAAGCCATGGCGGACGGCAGCGATGAGTTCGCGGCTGCTGGCGGCAGGGCGGCCGAGCGCAGCCTGGCCGCCGACGACATCGAGTGCGGTAACGCTCGCCATCTCGCATACTCCTTGGCGATATGCCTATAAGATAGAGGCATATCGCCGGAGAGACAAGACTCGGGCGTCAGCGCGTGCCGAACATCCGGTCGCCGGCATCGCCAAGGCCGGGGACGATATAGCCATGGTCGTTGAGGCGCTCGTCGATCGCTGCAGTCCAGATTCGGACATCGGGATGGGCATCGCGCATGCGGGCGATGCCTTCCGGTGCCGCCAGCAGGCAGACGAAGCGCAGATCCTTGGCGCCGCGCTCCTTCAGCCGGTCGACCGCCGCGACCGCCGAGTTCGCCGTCGCCAGCATCGGGTCCATCACGACGATCATGCGATCGGCGATGTCGGAGGGCGCCTTGAAGTAGTATTCGACCGCCTGCAACGTTTCCGGATCGCGATAAAGGCCGATATGGGCGACGCGGGCCGCGGGCACGAGCTCGAGCATGCCGTCGAGGAAGCCGACGCCGGCGCGCAGGATCGGGGCGAAAACCAGCTTCTTGCCGGAGATCACGGGCTGCATCGATTTTTGCAGCGGCGTCTCGATCTCGATCATCTCTGTCGGCAGGTCGCGCGTGACCTCGTAGCAGAGCAGCATGCCGATCTCATTCAGCAGCTGGCGGAAGCTCTTGGTCGAGCGGTCCTTCTCGCGCATCAGCGTCAGCTTGTGCTGCACCAGCGGGTGGTCGACGACGGTGACGCCGTTAGCGCTCGTGGCCATGCAGTCCTGATCCCCTTCGTCTTCTTGTCGTTCTTTAGAATACCGTGCCGTCGCTGACGATGGTCAAGGGCGGACCGCCGCCTTCGCGCTTTTCGCGAGCGATGCGGCGACCGGCAGCCCAGGTGCCACCCTCCAGCACCTTGGCCAGCGGCAACTGCTCGGCGCTAAGCCCGAGTTGAGCCCGGACCAGTTCGCCGATCCTGTCGAGCAGCGCAACCGTCAGTGCCCGCCATTCCACCACGAGCTGCGAGCCGACCTCATGGCCGCGCACGGCATCGGCAGGGTCCTTCAGCTCGAGCACGCCGAGATCGAGCAGGAGCCCGCCATTGCGATACTCCGGCAGGCCAGTGAGATCGTCGATGCCGACGACCTGGATGCCGGCCCATTGCAGCGGCTCGATCAGCGAATAGCTCAGCCATTGCGAGAGCTTGTGGAAGGGCACGATGCCCGCGGTCACTTCGCCTCGCGCGATCAGCGAGTGCTTCCAGCTGTCGCCGAGCGCGATCCCGGCATAGCTCAAGCGCGATGGCCAGATGCCGCCGAGCACTTCCAGCACCTGCGAGAGGATATAGGCGGCGCGGATCGAACGTCCCTCCGCCGCCTCGACCAGACGGTCGAACAGGTCGCCCGGCCGGGTCAGCCCATGCTTTTCCAGTTCCTCGCCGAGGCGGTTGAGCAGCGCGGCACGACCTTCGAGGCCAACCAGCGGATTGGTATCCGAGGCCTGGAAGCCCGCCGCCAATGCCTCGGCATCGAGATGTTCGAGCGCGGCGACGTCCACCCGGAGCGGATCGGCCGGATTGCTGGAAAAGGCTCCGGCAGCGAACATGTCGAGCGACGCCAAAGCCAGCCCTTCCGAGCGGCCGATGCTCTGGCCCGTCACCGCATCGCGATAGCGCCAGTCGGCGCCGGCGCCGGCATCGAGCAGGACGCTGACGACGGCGAGGTCGTAGGCCGCGCGGCCTCTCGCCCGAACGTCGACGAAATGCGCTTTGGCGTCGAGAACCTGCCAGCGATCCATGCCGGCGATGACGAAATGGCGCCAGCGGGCATGGAAGGGGATGTCGAGCGCCGGATAGTTCTGGCTGATGGTCTCCAGCACATAGGCCGCGCAGGCCGGCAGCCGCTCGGGATGCACGCTGAAATGCGCCAGCCGGCCTTCGAGGCCAAGGCGCAGCATCTCATGGGCACGCTCGCGGACGGCAGCCGGCTTGAGCAACTGGCGGACGGCTTCGGGATTGGAGTCAGGCATAAGCGGATCAGAACTTCTCGAGGTCGCGGCCGACGGTGGCCTTGAGGGCGTTGTCGCCCGGCGTGCCGTCGGGCGAGTAATAGCCCGCCGCCTTCTTCGCCTCGATCTCGACCGAGGCGTCCGGCGGGATCAATTCGGGCGGGATGGCGACACGCTCGCCGATCTCGATGCCGCTCTCGACCATGGCGTCGTATTTCATGTTCGACATCGACATCAGCCGGTCGATCTTCCTGACACCGAGCCAGTGCAGCACGTCCGGCATCAATTGCTGGAAGCGGGCGTCCTGCACGCCGGCGACGCATTCGGTGCGCTCGAAATAGGTCGCGGCGGAATCGCCGCCCTCTTGGCGCTTGCGGGCATTGTAGACGAGGAATTTGGTGACCTCGCCGAGCGCCCTCCCTTCCTTGCGGTTGTAGACGATCAGGCCGACGCCGCCGCTCTGCGCCTCCTTCACGGCTTCCTCGATGCCATGCACGAGATAGGGACGGCAGGTGCAGATGTCGGAGCCGAACACGTCGGAACCATTGCACTCGTCATGGACGCGGCAGGCGAGCGTCTTCTTCGGGTTGGAGATCGCCGAGACCTCGCCGATGACATAGGCGGTGATCGAGCCGATCGGCGGCAGGAAGACCTTGAGGTCGGGCCGCGTCACCAGCTCGGGGTACATGCCGCCGGTCTGCTCGAACAATGTGCGGCGCAACTCGTTCTCGGTGGTGCCGAAGCGATCGGCGATCCCCGGCAGATGCCAGACGGGATCGACCGCGATCTTGGTGACGCTGATGTCGCCGGAGCCGTGCAGGATGGCGCCATCAGCCGCCAGCCGGTGGCCGGCCATGGCGGCGAGGATCTCGGGCAGGTTGAGCCGTGCCTTGGTGACCGCGATGGTCGGGCGGATGTCGATGCCCTCGCCGATCCACTTGCCGAAATCCTGGGCGACGCGATGGCCGAACGGATCGAGCGAGACGATCCGGCCCGGCTCGAACCATTGCGGCTGCGTAGGGATGTCGGAGGTCGGATGGGTGTTGGTCAGGTCCGGCCGCTGCGCCGGGTTCATGGCGCGGGCGGAGATGGCGAGCGCACGATAGACCGAATAGGAGCCGCCATGGGCGCCGATGACGTTGCGGTCGGCCGGATTGGTGGTCGAGGCGATGACCGGGCCTCGCTCCTCCGGCGTTCCGGCGCCCCATTGGATCGGGAAGCGGGCGGCGGCGCTGCCGGGCTCGGGATGCGAGGTCAGGCGGATATGGCTGGTGCGGTTCTGCGAAGTCATCGCGGCGATCGCTCGGTCTCGAACGGGAAAGGGCCCCGGGACGGGTCACGTCCGGGGCCCTCTGGACCGATGGGATTCTGGATCAGCGCGTGATTTTCGTCAATTGCCGGTTGAAAGCGCCACCACCGCCATGGCCGGGCCTTGTCCCGGCCATCCATGCGCTCGCCGGTCACGGGCGATGTTCGCATGGATGCTCGCCACGGGGCGGGCATGACGGCGGCCCCTTTGGCTAGAAGACCGCAAGATAACGCAGCAGCGACAGGATGCCGATGATGATGACGATGATCTGGATGATGTTCTTGACGTTGCCGTCGACCGGCAACATCCGCACCAGATAGAGCACCAGCACGATCACCAGAACGGTGATCAGGAGCGAAATCAAAAGACCCATAGCTCAAATCCTCTTATCGCGGCCGAAAGCCGGCCCCCCGAGGCGCTCGCTGCGACGCGTTCGCAAGCGGCGATCTCGGGAAAGAGAACGTGGAGTCCTGGGAAAAAGTTCCGGAAGGGTAGTTGGCTGAGGGGTTGGGCGCGGATCCCCTCTCCTGGAAGGAGAGGGGTAGGGGTGAGGTGTTCGGACTGCAAACGCAAGCCTGAACCCAACTGCGCGGTGAGCGCTCGCGGAGCTGGTCGGAGGGCCTACACCTCACCCTGCCCTCTCCTTACAGGAGAGGGTTCTGCGTCGTGCATCCCGCGCCTTACCCCGCGATCCGCGAGAAATCCGCGACTGCGCGGGTCGCCTCGCGCAGCTGGTTCAGCAGCTTGAGGCGGTTGGCACGCAGGGCCGGATCGGGATCGTTGACCGTAACCTTGTCGAAGAAGGCGTCGACCGCCGGCCGCAGCTCCGCGAGCGCCGCCATGGCGCCCTCATAGTCCTCGGCGGCGATGGCGGCCTCGGCCTTCGGCGTCGCCTGGGCGAGCGCGACCGCGAGCGCCTTCTCCTCGATCAGCCCGGCATCGGCGATGAGCTGGAGATCGGCCTTGGCCGCGAAAGCGCCCTCGCCGTCCTTCTTCTCCTCGGCCTTGAGGATGTTGGCGGCGCGGCGGAAGCCTGCGAGCAGGTTCTTGCCGTCCTCGGTATCGAGGAAGCGGCCGAGCGCCGCGACGCGTCGGGTGATGAGCAGGAGGTCGTCATTGGCCGACGCGCCCTCGCCCAGCACCGCATCGACGAGATCATGCCGTGCGCCCTGGTCGCGCAGCATGACCTTCAGGCGATCGTGGAAGAAGGAGAGGAGATCAGCTGGCAGATTTATCGGATTGGAAAACCACATCCAATCCGAATTCGAAAGCTCGTTGTTAACATCACGAGCGTAGAATCTTCCATCCATCGACCCTTTAAGATCGTATCTCAGGCCAATTATTGACCAAATTTCAAAATCTATATTTTTGATATCAGCGACATCGCTGATAGCAATGCATTCATATTCCTGAATTTCATCATCCGATTGATAGCCGAACGACTCAAGCTCATCCGCGCGATCTTCGCTCCACACGACGTCCGCAGGCGGCGAGATAACCAAAACTGTTCCACGGCTATCCCAAGTGTCGTGCACTTGCTTCGCAAGAAAGTCCGCTACCGTAGTCAACAGGGGTAGCCTCACCCCATTCTCGACCACCAGCCGGATCACCCCCAGCGCCGCGCGACGCAGCGCATAGGGGTCCTTGCTTCCGGTCGGCTTCTCGTCGATCGCCCAGAAGCCGACCAGCGTGTCGAGCTTGTCGGCGAGCGCCACCGCCACCGAGACCGGATCGGTCGGCACGCGGTCGGAGGGGCCGAGCGGCTTGTAGTGCTCCTCGACCGCGGCGGCGACCGAGGCGTTCTCGCCCTGCAGCTCCGCGTATTTGCGGCCCATCAGCCCCTGGAGTTCCGGGAACTCGCCGACCATCTCGGTCGGCAGATCGGCCTTGGCGAGCCTGGCGGCACGCTCGGCCAACTCAGGATCGGCCCCGACGATCGGGGCGAGTTCCTTCACCAGCGCGGCGATGCGCTCAACACGCTCACCCTGCGTGCCGAGCTTGGCATGGAAGACGACGCCGAGCCTGTCGAGCTTGGCCATGCGCTGGTCGAGCGGCTTGGCGAGATCGAGCCCGAGCTTCTCGGCGCTCTCCTTAAGCGTATCGAGATCGGGCAGCGGGCCGCGATCGGTCTGCCAGAAGTAAGCTGCGTCGGAGAGGCGCGCCCGCACCACGCGGCCATTGCCGGCGGTGATCGCCAGACCGCCATCGCTCGCCATCAGGTTCGAGACCGGGATGAAGCGGTTGGCGAGCTCGCCCGTCGCAGGGTCGCGCAGCACGAAGCATTTCTGGTTGGCGCGGATGGTGGCGCGGATCGCCTCGCCGGGGATATCGAGGAAGCGCTCTTCGAAATCGCCCATCAGCACGACCGGCCATTCGACGAGGCCGGCGACCTCCTCCAGCAAACCCTCGTCCTCGACCAGCTCGAGGCCGGCGGCGAAGGCGAGGTTTTTGGCGTCGGCGAGGATGATCTCCTTGCGGCGGTCGGCGTCGAGCACGACCTTGGCCCGCTCCAGGCTCGGGACGTAGTCGTCGAAGCGCTTCACCGTGATCGGCCCGGGAGCATGGAAGCGATGGCCATAGGTGACGTTGCCCGACTTGATGCCGTCGACCTCGAAGGGCACGACCTCCGGGTCCTCGGTCTCGGCGCCGAAGGTGCAGAGGATCGAGTGCAGCGGGCGGACCCAGCGCAGCGAGCCGGTCTCGGCCGAGGCCTTGCCCCAGCGCATCGACTTCGGCCACGGGAAGGCGCGGATGATGGCCGGTACGATCTCGGCGATGGCCGCGACCGTCTCCTGGCCGGGCTTCTCGATCACGGCGACATAGGAATCGCCCTTCTTGGGATCGCTGACGATGGTCGCCTCAGCGAGCGAGGTCAGCCCGGCAGCCTTGAGGAAGCCCTGCACGGCGGCCTCGGGCGCGCCGACGCGCGGGCCCTTGCGCTCCTCACGGACATCGCGGCCGCGCACCGGCAGGCCGGCGATGGTCAGCGCCAGCCGGCGCGGCGTCGCGAAGGCCTTGGCGCCCTCATAGGTCAGGCCGCGCTCGATCAGCGCATCGGTGACGAGCTTCTTCAGGTCCTCCGCCGCCTTGCGCTGCATGCGGGCGGGAATCTCTTCCGAGAAGAGTTCGAGCAGGAGATCGGGCATCAGTTCGCTCCCCCGCCGGCGGTCTTCAACCAGGCGGCGCCGCAGGCCTTGGCGAGCTCGCGCACGCGCAGGATGTAGCTCTGGCGCTCGGTGACCGAGATCACGCCGCGCGCATCGAGCAGGTTGAAGACATGGCTCGCCTTGATGCACTGGTCATACGCCGGCAAGGCAAGCTTGTGGCTCGGGTCGTTGCTGCCGGCATCGGCCTCGCCGGCGGCGAGCAGCGCCTTGCACTCGGCCTCGGCATCGCTGAAGTGCCGGAACAGCGTCTCGGTGTTGGCATATTCGAAATTATGCCGGGAGAATTCCTGCTCGGCCTGCAGGAAGACGTCGCCATAAGAGATGCGGTCCTCGCCTTCGAGGCCGTTGAAGTTGAGGTCGTAGACGTTCTCGACGCCTTGGACATACATGGCGAGGCGTTCGAGCCCGTAGGTCAACTCGCCGGCGACCGGAGCGCATTCGACGCCGGCGACCTGCTGGAAATAGGTGAACTGGCTGACCTCCATGCCGTCGCACCAGCATTCCCAGCCGAGGCCCCAGGCGCCGAGCGTCGGGCTTTCCCAATCATCCTCGACGAAGCGGACATCGTGCAAGGCCAGGTCGACGCCGATAGCCTTGAGCGAGTCGAGATAGAGCTGCTGCAGGTCCGGCGGCGACGGCTTCAGGATGACCTGGAACTGATAGTAATGCTGCAGCCGGTTAGGGTTCTCGCCGTAGCGGCCGTCCTTGGGCCGGCGCGAGGGCTGGACATAGGCCGCCTTCCAGGGCTTGGGACCGAGCGCGCGCAGCGTCGTCGCCGGATGGAAGGTGCCGGCGCCGACCTCCATGTCGTAGGGCTGGAGGATGACGCAGCCTCGCTCGGCCCAGAAGCGCTGCAAGGTCAGCAACAGTCCCTGGAAGGAGCGGGTCGGGTTCAGTGGATCGGAGGACGCGGCCAAGGGCATCAGCCTTTTAAACTGTCGAAAAACGTGCGGCGTGATTAGGGGCTGGCAGCGCTGATGGTCAAGCGCCGGCATGGTTCAGGCTATGAACGCCGCGTGAACCCTTCGGCAAGGATCGCATTCATATAGGGGCGGCTATCGTCGCTTCATCGAACGGACCGCGGCATTCGGGGCGAGTGCTTGAGACGGGCCGACGCGACACGCAGGAGTCTACACATGCTGTCGAACCGTATCACCGCCGCCCTGTTCGGTGCCGGCGCTCTCCTCTTCACCAGCCTCGCCGTCGCCCCGGCCAATGCCGCGCCGATTGCCGCGGGCAGCGTCCCGGCCGCCACCGGCCAGATCGAGCAGGTCCAGTATTACGGCCGGCCCCATTACGGCCCGCGCCGCTACTATGGCCGCCCGGTCTATCGTCCGCGCTGCTACTTCGTCGACCGTCGTGTCTGGAATGGCTGGCGCTGGGTGATCCGCCCGGTGCGTGTCTGCCGCTGAGGCAGCCCTAGGCGAGCCAAGCCTCGCCGCGATGGAGCGCCTCGCTGAAGGCCGTGAAGCGCCCATCGGCGCCATTGAGAACCAGAGCCGGCAGCAACGCTGCCGGCTTTTTGCTGCCGAGGCGGGCGGAGACGATCACCCGGATCGCCGGCCGCTCCGCCTGACCGTGGACAGGACGGATCTCGACCGCGCCGAACCCGGTCTCCAGGCCGGCGAGAATCCCTCCCAACGCCTCGGCGCGGTGGATGACGCTGACGCCGCCGCCCGGCCTCAGCACGCGACGTGCCTCCTTCAGCCAATCACCGAGCGATTGCCCCGTGACATGCGCCGCGCGCCGGTTGGCAACCGGTGAGGCTCGCACCTCGCCCGCTTCGAAGAAGGGCGGGTTCATCGCGACCCAGGTCATCGAGGTTGCCTTCAGCCCTTCGCGGGCGAGATCGCCATTGCGCTCGCCGATCGTGCCGACCACGGCCCGCACTCGCTCCTCCAGGCCGTTGAACCCGGCATTGCGGGCCGCGAGCGCAGCGAGTTCCGGATCGCGCTCGACCAGAACCACGTCGAGTGCCGGCTGACGCAGCGCGACGGCAAGACCGACCGTGCCGACCCCGGCGCCGAAATCGGCGAGAGCCCCTTCGCCGAGCTCGGGAATCGCCGCAGCGAGCAGCACCGCATCGGAACCGGCGCGATGTCCTTTCACCGGCTGCAGCAGGCGCAAACGTCCGCCGAGCAGCCGGTCCTCGGCGATTTCGCCAAGACCTAACCTTACGTCAGCCACTGGCATACCGCTCATCGCACAGCGTCGGGGCGAAGTTCGCCGCCATAGCCCGCCTCGATCAACAGTGCGCGAGCCCGTTTGCTATCCTGCTCGCGCACCAGCAAGCGGCGCGGAAAAGCGCCGATCATGCCTTCGAGCGCGCTGATATGCTGGTCGGCGATCAGGCAACCCAGATCGGCCGAGGCCAGCAGCGCCTCGATGGCGCCGAGCAGGACGATATCGTTGGAGCGGACGAGTTCGTGCATGCCGCCATGGAGCCCGCGAGGCCGGCCGAGCGCAACAGGAAAGATCGCCTCGTCCGGCCCCGTGCGGCAGCGCAGCGTCAATCTGCTGCGTCGCGGCAGGATTGCCGGGGCTGGCCACGCATGCGAGCTTTGTGGCAAGGGCATAGCGCGCGGATGCGCGAGAACAGGGCCGGAGTTTGCGCGTGGGCGTCGTCGTAGCTTTCGAAGACAAGGATACCGGCCAGGGCGGGATCGACCCGCTGGTCGGATTGACGCGCGCCGACATGGAGCGCGTCAACGCGATGATCCTGTCGCGCACCGGGTCCGAGGTCACGATGATCCCGGAGGTCGCGAACCATCTGATCTCCTCCGGCGGCAAACGCCTGCGGCCGATGCTGACACTGGCGACGGCAGCGCTGTGCGGCTATCGCGGCGAAGGCCACGTCAAGCTCGCGGCCAGCGTCGAGTTCATGCATACGGCGACGCTGCTGCACGACGACGTCGTCGACGAGAGCGACATGCGCCGTGGCAAGGCCGCGGCCCGCATGCTCTGGGGCAATGAGGCGAGCGTGCTGGTCGGCGACTTCCTGCTCGGCCAGGCCTTCAAGATGATGGTCGAGGTCGGCTCGCTGCGCGCGCTCGACATCCTCTCGACGGCAGCGGCTGTCATCGCCGAGGGCGAGGTGATGCAGCTCGCCGCCGCCAAGAACACCGAGACCACCGAGGATGAGTACCTCGCCGTGATCCGCGGCAAGACCGCCGAGCTGTTCGCCGCCGCCTGCGAGGTCGGGCCGGTGATCACCGGCTCATCCAAGGGCGAGGCGGCCGCCTGCCGCAGCTACGGGCTCAATCTCGGCATCGCCTTCCAGCTCGTCGACGACGCGCTCGACTATGGCGGTTCCTCGGGCCAGCTCGGCAAGAATGTCGGCGACGACTTCCGCGAGGGCAAGATCACGCTGCCTGTGGTGCTGTCCTTCCGCCGTGGCAATGAGGAAGAGCGCGCCTTCTGGCGCCGCACTCTGCAGCAGGGCGAAGTCCGCGATGGCGATCTCGAAGAGGCGCAGGCCCTGATGCGCAGGCATGAGGCGCTGGCCGACACGATCGAACGCGCCCGCCACTATGCCAAGATGGCGAAGGATGCGCTCGGCCTGTTCCCGTCATCGCCGATGAAGCAGGCTCTCAACGACGCCGTCGACTTCTGCGTCGCGCGGGCGCACTGAGGCGCCTTAGCTCTGCCAACGCTTGTGCATGGTGGTAAGGCTTACTACCATCATGTCGTCGGAGGGCATGCCATGTCGCAAGTCGAGAAGGTCAGCATCGCGGTCACGCCGGAAATGGCGGCTATGCTGCGTCGCGCTGTCGCCAGCGGCGACTACGCCTCGTCGAGCGAGGTGGTGCGCGAAGCGCTGCGAGACTGGAAGGAACGCCGGGCGCTCCGCAACGAGGCCGTCGCAGAGCTGCGTAGGCTCTGGGACGAGGGGCTTGCCAGCGGTGAGCCCGTGAAAAGCGAAGATGCCTTCGCCCGGATCAAGGCCAAGATCGACGCTGCGGCGACCCGATGAGCTTTCGGCTTCTCCCCCAAGCCGAATCCGATATCGCCGAGATCTCCGTTTACATCGCTTATGACAGCAAGGCCGCAGCCCATCGGTGGGCGGAGATGATCTTTATTCAATGCGAACGGCTTGCGGACATGCCGGAGATTGGTGTTGCGAGGGATGAAATCCGGCTAGGCCTGCGGATGATGCCAGCGGGCAATTATGTCATTCTCTATCGGAGAGGCAGCGACGGCATCGAGGTCGTGCGCGTGCTGGACAGCCGCCGCAGATGGCAGGACTTGCTCTGATCCGGCTCTGACAGATCACTTCAGCACGGTCGGCTTCCCCCACCAATCCGGCCGGCCATGTGCCAGAAGCTTGGCGGCCGCAGCGCTGGCGCGGCAATCGTCGAAGAGGGCGAAGCAGGTCGCGCCCGAGCCGGACATGCGCGCCAGCCGGCAGCCCGGCAAAGCCGACAGCACTGACAAAACCTCGCTGACGACCGGGGCGACCGCACGAGCCGGCGCTTCGAGGTCGTTGCCGGCGGCAGCAAGGGCGGCGATCAGCGACGCTGAGGTCGCTGGCGATGGGTCGTTCGCCTTGAACGCCTCGACACCACCCGCATGCCCCTGCCCTGCCTGCAGACCCAGCGCGCGGAACACAGGCGCCGTCTCGACCGCGATACCGGGATTGACCAGCAGCGCGAACAGCCGCGGCAAGCGCAAGGGTGGGCCGAGTTGCTCACCGATGCCGCGCATCACGCGGGCACGCGCCTCAAGGCAGACCGGGACGTCGGCGCCGATCCGGCCGGCAGCGGCGAGCAGTGCCGGATGCGAAAGCGGCAGCTTGTTCAGCCGCGCCAGTAGCCGCAAGGCGGCAGCCGCATCGGCCGAGCCGCCGCCGATCCCCGAGGCGACCGGCAGGCGCTTGATGAGATGGAAACGGCCGGAGCGCAGGCCGGCGATCTCCTCGCGCAGGATGCGCTCGGCCTTGAGGACGAGATTGTCGGGACCAGTCGACAGCCCTTCGGCGAAGGGACCGGAGAGCTGGAGACCGCCAGCCTCACCAGGCATCAGACTCAGCTCGTCGCCGACACCGGCGAAGGCGACGAGGCTGTCGAGTTCATGATAGCCGTCGGCCCGGCGGCCGAGGACGCGTAAGGTGAGATTGACCTTGGCCGGGGCGCGGGTCGCCAGCTTGGCAGGCAAGGATCAGCCGCCATCCTTCTTCGGCTCGGCCGCATTGGCCGATGGCGCCGGGTCTTCCAGCCCCTTCTCGATCTTGCGCTGAATCCGGACCAGATCTTCCGGCTCCGGCCCGAGATCGCGAGCATAGTTCCACTGGTAACGAGCCTCGAGATAGCGTCCGGTCTTCCAGTAGACGTCGCCGAGATGGTCGTTGATCACCGGATCGGAGGGACGCAGCTCCATCGCCTTTTCGAGCTCCGTCGATGCCTCGTCATAGCGGCCGAGCCGGTAATGCGCCCAGCCGAGCGAGTCGATGATGTAGCCGTCGCGCGGGCGAAGCTCGACGGCGCGGCGCAGCATGCCGAGCGCCTCTTCGAGCTTGAGGTTCTGGTCGACCAGCGAATAGCCGAGATAGTTGAGCACGAGGGCGCGCTCGCGGCCGAGCGCCTCCGGCATCAGCTCCAGCGCCTTGCGCAGATCGGCCTCAGCCTGCGGCCATTTCTTGATGCGCTCATAGGCGATGCCGCGCGAGTAGAAGAGATCCCAGTTGGAGCGGCTGGCCGTGCCGAGCTTGGCGACCGCCTTGTCATAGGTCGCCGCCGCCTCCTCGAAGCGCTTGCGCGAACGATAAATGTTGCCGAGCGCGGAGATCGCGTCGATATCCTCCGGGCGCGCGGCGATGATCCCCTCAAGATACTTGACCGCCTCGTCGGTCTTGCCGAGCTGTTCGAGGCCGAGGCCGATCTGGATGTCGGCGACCGGCCGCAGCGGCGAGTTCTCCGGCATGCGCCGATAGACCTGGACCGCATCCTCGGTCTGCTTGGCGCGCTCCAGGATGTCGGCCAGAGTCAGCACGGCGAGGTCATGGCCGGGGTCCAGGTAGACCGCGAAGCGCAGGTAAAGGAGCGCGGTCGCCTCGTCCCCTTGCAGGATTCCGGCGCTGGCGAGGCCGTAGAGCACTTCGGCCGCACCCTGCTGGGTGTTGCCGACGATGCGCTGCAGCGGCTCCTTGCTGCTGATCTTGGCGATGGCGTCGCGCACCACCGGGTGGTTCGGGCGCACGCGCTGCTCGAAATCGTTCAGCGTCGCCAGAGCCGCCTCGCTGTCGCCGGCGCGTGCCTGCTGGCGGGCCCAGAGATCGACCAGGCGCAGATTGGTCTTCTCGGCGTCATAGGCCGCCTTGAGCCGGCGATTCGCGTCGTTGCGGCGGCCGGCGATGTCGAGGATCAGCCCGGCATGGAAATCACGGAAACGATCGAAGGTCGCTTCGCCCTTGAGACGCTCCAGCGTGTCGAGCGCACGATTGGTCTCGCCGGAGCCGGAATAAGCCCAGGCAGCGAGCAGGGTCGCGGTGATGTCGGCAGAGCGGCCACGGCCACCGCGCTGCAACTGGCTGCGAGCGGCACCATAATTCTTCTGCTTCAACGCCCGCACACCGAGGGCGAGCTGGGCGAGGCCGTTGGTGGCGTCGCGCTGGATCAGCTTCTCGGCGGCACGGAAAGTCTCGCTCATCGCGCCGTCGGCGAGGAAGGCGACGAAGCCGCGCTCGAGCAATTCGCTGTTCTGGGGATCGTTCCTGATCGCCTCGCGCAGATAGATCGAGGCTGCGCCGAGATCACGCGCAGAGCCGGCCACGACCGCGGCCAGATAGTTGCCTTCGAGACTCTCGGCCGGCTCGAACTTCTCGACCGGGCGCGCCTGCGCGAGCGCCGGCATGCCGACATGCAAACCTGCGACAAATGCCAGCGCCAAAGCGGCGCTACGGCCGTTGATCTGAAACGTCACGTTCGACTTTCTCCCTCGGTCCGCCCCGGCCGCCGGGGACTGGTCCGTGGACGGGACCGTGACCTGAACGATTAGGTCTTCAACATGGCCGTTTCCGGGCCTGCCGACAAGTGCACCGCGGCCACTGTGCGTCAGCGTCACGCTGACGTGAAAAGCGCCATCGACTGCCTGGAACAGCAGTCGAAACATTAGCTTTCCGCAAAGCAAATCGGCATAGAATTTGGCCGTCGCGGATATTCGCGACGATTCGTTTAGGACACTTCAAATGAAGAAGGTCTCGCTCGCGCTCGCTGCGGTCCTGACTCTCGCCGGCATCGCCGGTGGCTGCGCCACCAAGGAGCCGGAGAAGCCCGCTCCGATCGTCCGCAAGGGCTGATTCGTCGCCTGATCCGGCACCAAGACAAAGGCCGCGCCGGACAGACCGGCGCGGCCTTTATTATTCAGCGTTGCTACCGAACACTGTCACATGTTCGAATAATTCGGGCCACCCGCGCCCTCCGGCACCGTCCAGGTGATGTTCTGGGCGGGGTCCTTGATGTCGCAGGTCTTGCAGTGCACGCAGTTCTGCGCGTTGATCACGAAGCGCGGCAGCGACTGCTTCTCCGGGTCCGCATAGACCACCTCGTAGACGCCCGCGGGACAATAGAGCCGCGCCGGCTCGCCATAGATCGGCAGGTTCTGCAGCACCGGCACGTTCGGGTCGGTCAGCTTCAGATGCGCCGGCTGGTCCTCCTCGTGATTCGTCGCCGAGAGGAAGACCGAGGAGAGCTTGTCGAAGGAAATCTTGCCGTCGGGCTTGGGGTAGACGATCGGCGTGACCATGCCTATCGGCTTCAGCGTGGCGTAGTCGGGCTTGCCGTGCTTCAGCGTGCCGAAGGGCGACCAGCCGAAGAGCTGGTTCAGCCACATGTCGATGCCGCCGAGCATGACGCCGCCGATCGTGCCGAGCTTCGACCAGAGCGGCTTGACGTTGCGCACCGGCTTGAGGTCGCGCCCGATCTCGGAGGAGCGCCAGCTCTCCTCGATCCCGTCGACCACGTCATGGGACCTGCCCGCCGCCAGCGCCGGCACGAGATGCTCGGCCGCCAGCATGCCCGACAGGATGGCGTTGTGGCTGCCCTTGATGCGCGGCACGTTGACGAAGCCGGCCGAGCAGCCGATCAGCGCCCCGCCCGGGAAGGTCAGCTTCGGCACCGACTGCCAGCCGCCTTCGGTGATGGCGCGCGAGCCATAGGAGAGGCGCTTGGCGCCCTCGAAGACGTCGCGGATCATCGGGTGCGTCTTGAAGCGCTGGAATTCGTCGAAGGGCGAGAGTGTCGGGTTCGTGTAGTTGAGATGGACGACGAAGCCGACCGAGACCAGGTTGTCGTCGAAATGATAGAGGAAGGAGCCGCCGCCGGTGCCCATATCGAGCGGCCAGCCGAAGGAGTGCTGGACCAGCCCCTTCTTGAACTTCTCCGGCTTGACCTGCCAGATTTCCTTGAGGCCGATGCCGTATTTCTGCGGCTCGCGGCCTTCATCCAGGGCAAAGCGCTTGATCGCGATCTTCGAGAGCGAGCCGCGGGCGCCCTCACCGAGCAGGGTGTAGCGGCCGCGCAGTTCCATGCCCCGGGTGAAACGGTCCGAGACGGTGCCGTCCTTGGCGATGCCCATGTCGCCGGTGGCGATACCGGCGACCGAGCCATTCTCGTTGTAGAGCAGTTCGGCAGCGGCGAAGCCGGGATAGATCTCGACGCCGAGCGCCTCGGCCTGCGCCGCGAGATATTTTGCGACAAGGCCGAGCGAACCGACGAAATTGCCGTGATTGTTCATCAGCTTCGGCATGGCGAAATTGGGCAGTCGCGCCCCGCCGGCCGGACCGAGGAAGTAGAAGACGTCCTCGCTCACCTGTGTATGCAGCGGACGGGCCTCGTCCTCACGCCAGTCGGGAAGCAACTTGTCGAGGCCGATCGGATCGATCACGGCGCCGGAGAGGATATGCGCGCCGACCTCGGAGCCCTTCTCGACCACAACGACCGAGATGCTCTCGTCGAGCTGCTTCAGCCGGATCGCGGCGGCAAGCCCGGCAGGACCGGCACCGACGATGACGACGTCATAGTCCATGCTCTCGCGCGGCGTGCTCTGCGCTTCCTTCAGATCCATGCTGCCCTCCACCCGCGCGTTTTCGTCGTTAGATAGTTTATATATGAACTATCTTGGTCAACCCGCCAAGCGCTGCCGCCGGATTGATTGGAATTCCTCTATCCGGGGCTCCCGCTCATTTTGCAACAGCGAACGGGCTCGCTTCGTTCCCTGCGCCGCTGTATTCTGCCGTCCATGTCCCTCGATGCCGTCTCCGCAGCCGAACTGATCGCGTGGTACGCCGAAATGGGCGTCACCGAGGCGCTCGACGAGACACCGCACGACCATTTCGCAGCTGCAGTAGAGCCGGCGCGACAGCCTGTCGCACGCCCACTGACCGCGGCCCAGCAACCGGCAAGGCGCCCCGCCGCCGCGGCTGCCGCCACCCCGCCCGACGAGGCGGCGCTGTCGGCAAGGGCACTGGCGCGCGAAGCGGCAACGCTGGAAGAACTCAAAGCCGCCATGGCTGGTTTCGAGGGTTGTCCACTCAAGGCGACGGCCAAGAACCTCGTCTTCGCCGACGGCAATCCGGCCGGAAAGGTGATGGTCGTCGGCGAGGCGCCGGGCGCCGACGAGGACCGCGCCGGCCTGCCCTTCGTCGGACGTTCCGGGCAACTGCTGGACCGGATGCTCGGCGCGATCGGCCTCAGCCGGCAGGAGCATGTCTACATCGCCAACACCGTGCCCTGGCGGCCGCCCGGCAACCGCACGCCGACGCCGCAGGAGGTTGCGATCTGCCTGCCCTTCATCCAGCGCCAGATCGAACTGGTCGACCCCGACATCCTGGTCTGCATCGGCGCCCCCTCGGCGCAGGCGCTGCTCGGCGTCACCGGCATCCTGGCCTCGCGCGGGCGCTGGATGGAATACGACACCGGCAGGCGGATGATCCGGGCTATCGCGACTCTGCACCCGGCCTATCTCCTGCGCCAGCCCTTGCAGAAGCGCCTCGCCTGGCGCGACCTGCGGGCTCTCAAGGCCGCCCTCGACGCGCTTTGACGCAGCGGCGCGATGCCACTGCGTCACTGCCGACGGCTGCCCCGTTGCATCGGCTTGATTATTCCGAAGTGCAAAGTAGACGCTGCAACCAGCAGGGTCTTTCGGCCATGACGCTCGTGGCCGGCATGCCGGAGCGATGCGATGGAAATCGACGCCTTTCTGCTGTCACGCATCCAGTTCGCCTTCACGATCTCCTTCCACATCGTCTCCCCGGCGTTCACGATCGGGCTTTCGGCCTATATCGCGACGCTGCTCGGGCTGTGGCTGAAGACCGGTGACCAGAAATTCCATCTGCTCGCGCGCTTCTGGACCAAGATCTTCGCCGTCTCCTTCGCCATGGGCGTGGTGTCCGGGATCGTGCTGTCCTACCAGATCGGCACCAATTGGAGCCGCTTCTCGGCGGTGACCGGCAATGTCGTCGGCCCGCTGATCGGCTATGAGGTCCTCAGCGCCTTCTTCCTGGAGGCCTCCTTCCTCGGCGTGCTGCTGTTCGGCTGGAAGCGGGTGCCGCCCTGGCTGCACTTCCTCTCGGCGGTGATCGTCGCCGGCGGCACGGCCCTGTCCGGCTTCTGGATCCTCTCCGCCAATAGCTGGATGCAGTACCCGGCCGGGCACGAGGTCCGCGATGGCATCGTCTACCCGGTCGACTGGATGAAGATCGTCTTCAGCCCGACCTTCCCGCTGCGCTACGCGCACATGATGACGGCGGCCTATCTCACCACCGCCTTCGTGGTGCTGGCGACCGGCGCGCGCCATCTGCTCGCCGGGCACCGCACGGAATCGGCCAGGACGATGGTGCGCATGGCGATCCTGATGATCGCGCTGACTGCACCGCTGCAGGCTGTCATCGGCGACTTCCACGGCAAGCAGACCGCGATCTACCAGCCGGCCAAGCTCGCCGCGATCGAGGCGCACTGGGATTCGTCGAAGCCCGGCGCGCTCGTCCTGTTCGCCTGGCCCGACGAGAAGGCCGAGATCAACCGCTTCGAGATTTCGATCCCCGGCGTTGCCAGCCTGCTCACCCATGGCAGCATGGACGCGCTGTTCCCGAGCCTGAAGGACTTCGCCGTCCAGGACCGTCCGCCCGTGCTTATCCCCTTCTTCGGCTTCAGGCTGATGGTCGGGCTCGGCACGCTGATGATCATCTTCGGCTGGGTCGGCGCCTGGCTCTGGTGGCGCGGCCGCATCTTCGAGTCGCGGCGCTGGCTCTGGATCGCCCAGTACACCTGGCCGGCCGGCTTCGTCGCCATCCTCGCCGGCTGGTTCGTCACCGAGGTCGGGCGCCAGCCCTGGCTCGCCACCGGCATCCTGCGCTCCAAGGATGCGGTCTCGCCGATCACCACCGCCGAGGTCGCGATCTCGCTGGCGCTGTTCATCTTCGTCTACTGCGTCGTCTTCGCCGCAGGCATCGCGCTGATCAACCGCCTGGTCGCCAAGGGGCCGGACGAGATCAGTCCCGAAGACCCGCCTGAACAGCCGTCGAAGCGGCCGCTCAAGGCGGTGCAGGCGCCGGCCTCCGCCATTTTCGGCGACGGCCGTCCCGGCGACGACAAGATCCAGCCGGCGAGCTGAGGAGAGCCCAAATGGAATGGTACCTCCCCGTGATCTGGGCCGGGCTGATCGGCACCGCGGTGATCCTCTATGTCGTGCTGGATGGGTTCGATCTCGGCATCGCCATCCTGTTCCCGACGACCGGGGACGAAAGCGAGCGCGACCAGATGATGAACTCGGTCGCGCCGTTCTGGGACGGTAACGAGACCTGGCTGGTGCTCGGCGGCGCCGGCCTGCTGGTCGCCTTCCCGGTCGCCTACGCCGTGATCATGCCGGCGCTGTATCTGCCGGTGACGCTGATGCTGCTGTCGCTGATCTTCCGTGGCGTCGCCTTCGAGTTCCGCTGGGTCGCGAAGCCGAAGCATCGCATCTGGGACCTGGCCTTCTGGCTCGGCTCGACCTGTGCGGCCTTTTCGCAGGGCGTCATCCTCAGCGGGCTGCTGCAGGGCATCAAGGTCGTCGACAAGCAGTTCGCCGGCGGCCCCTTCGACTGGCTGACACCGTTCACGCTGATGTGCGGCGCCGGCGTCGTCATCGGCTATGCCACCCTCGGGGCCACCTGGCTGGTCTACAAGACCGAAGGGCCGGTGGCGGAGCGGGCGCGCCGGCAGGCAAAGATACTGCTTATCGGCCTGCTCGGCTTCGCCGTTCTGGTCTCGCTGTGGACTCCCTATGCGCATCCGCGCATCGCCGAGCGCTGGTTCACTCCGTCGAACCTGATGCTGCTCTGGCCGTTCCCGCTGCTGACAGCCTTCTGCGGCTACATGGCCTGGAAGCGGCTCAACGGCGCGCATGAGTTCACGCCCTTCGCCTTCGCCATCGCGATCTTCGTGCTCTGTTTCCTCGGCCTGGCGATCTCGAACTATCCCTATCTGGTGCCGCCCGGCCTGACGATCTGGGACACCGCAGCGGCGCCGTCCTCGCATATCTTCGTGCTGATGGGAGTGACGTTCCTGCTGCCGATGATCCTGTTCTACACCGCCTTCGTGTACTGGACCTTCCGCGGCAAGGTGAAAGCAGATTCCAGCTATCATTGAGCGAGTGTGCGACGGGGCTTGAGTTCCAGCGTCGCCTCGCGGACATTGTCGGCGCTGCAACAAGGGCTCACGCATGCGTTGGGAAGATTACCGCCAGTCCGAGAACCTCGAGGACCGGCGTGGCGGGGGCGGCGGCGAATATGCCGGCCTTCCCGGCGGGCGCGGCGGCATCGGCATCGGCACCATGGTCGTGCTCGGCCTGCTCGGCTGGGCCCTTGGCATCGATCCGCGCCTTTTGATCGGCGGCGCCGAACTGATCGGCGGCATCGGCGGGCGCAGCGCGCCGACGCAGGAACAGCGCAAATCGGCCGGACCGCCGCAGGATGAGATGGGCCGCTTCGTCTCGGCCGTGCTGGCACAGAACGAGGACATCTGGGGCAAGGTGCTGCCGCAGCAGGCCAACCGCAAATACGTGCCACCGAAGCTGGTGCTGTTCAGCGGCGTCGACCGCTCGGGCTGCGGCACGGCGCAGGCGGCGATGGGGCCGTTCTATTGCCCCAACGACCAGCGGGTCTATCTCGACCTCTCCTTCTTCCAGGAGATGCAGCGCAAGCTCGGCGGCGGCGGCGACTTCGCCTATGCCTATGTCGTCGGCCATGAGGTCGGCCACCACATCCAGAACCTGCTCGGCATCCTGCCCAAGGTGAACGAGCTGCGCCAGCGGGTCTCCGAACGCGAATCGAACCAGCTCTCGGTGCGGACCGAATTGCAGGCCGACTGCTTCGCCGGCGTCTGGGCCTACAACATCCAGGCGATGGACCGCATCCAGCCCGGCGACATCGACGAGGCGCTGCGCTCGGCCTCGGCGATCGGCGACGACAAGCTACAGCAGCAGGGCCGCGGCGTCGTTGTGCCGGATTCCTTCACACACGGCTCGTCTGCGCAGCGCACGCGCTGGTTCAACACCGGCTTCAAATCCGGCAACATGCAGAGCTGCGATACGTTCCGGACCAACCAGCTCTGAGTTTCAGAGCGCAGCGCGCTCGCGGCGGACGGCGAGCCGGTGCGGCGCGCGCGCCAGGCGGCCGGACAGGATCTGGGTCTTCGGCGCCAGCAGCCCCGCCCTGACGCCGCGCGAGCGCAGCGAAACCGCCCCCCATTCGCGCAAGGCCGCGGCCATGCCGCGCAGCGGCATCAACGCCGGACGCGTCGCCGCGGTCAGCAGGTGCCGCTCGATGCTCGGCGTCCATTGCGGCTCCGGCAGATCGCCGGCTTCGAGCAGGATGACCCAGTCGCCACGCGCCTGCGCGACACCGGACGACCAGGCCTCGCCGCTCTTCGCCTTGACGTAGCTGGCGCCGGTTTCGTCGGCGAGGCGGGCGATCGCGGCATCGTCCGCTTCGTCGATCACCACGGCATGGCCAATCACGCCCTTGGCGACCGCAGGAATCAGCACTGACAAGGTCGCGGCAAGCGCCTCGGCGTCACGATTGGCCCGGATGACGGCTGTGATCATGGGGCATCAGCTTATGACGCAGTGCAACATGTCGCAATCCTGTCACTTGCGTTTTGTTCCTGTTATGTTCACATTCCTTGGTCTCGGAGCCACCGATTCCGCCGGGAGACGACACCATGCTGCAGGCCAGACCCTCGGCCAGGACGCAACCGCTCAAGCGCCGCGATGCCGAACCCGGCTCGGTCTCGGCGTCGGTTCGGCTCGCGCCCGTCGACCCGCTCTCCCATATCGGCAGCCAGATCGATCCCGAGCGGCGGCGCGGACGTGGCGCGACGATCAACCCAGGCGGCCGCTACGAGGCGGAGCAGCGCATCAGCGAGGACGATGGCTGGGGTTCGCTCGGCGAATTGCCGCCGTTCAAGACCGAAGTCTCGGTCGAGAAGCCGCGCACCATCATCACCAGGAACGACTCCCCGGATATTTCGTTCGACCGTTCGATCAACCCCTATCGCGGCTGCGAGCATGGCTGCGTCTACTGCTTCGCCCGGCCGAGCCATGCCTATCTCGGCCTGTCGCCCGGGCTCGACTTCGAGAGCAAGCTGACCGCCAAGCCCGATGCGGCGCTGCTGCTGGAGAAGGAGCTGTCCTCGCCGAGCTACCAGCCCCGCACCATCGCGATCGGCACCAATACCGACGCCTACCAGCCGATCGAGAAGAAGCTGCGGATCATGCGCGGGATCCTGGAGGTGCTGGCGAAGTTCAACCATCCGGTCGGCATCGTCACCAAATCGGCGCTGGTCCAGCGCGACATCGACATCCTCGCGCCGATGGCTGCGAAGGGGCTGGTTAAGGTCGCGCTCTCGGTGACGACGCTAGACCCCAAGCTCGCCCGCAACATGGAGCCTCGCGCTGCTTCCCCCGCCAAGCGCATCGAGACGATCCGCAAGCTGTCGGAAGCAGGCATCCCGGTGACCGTGCTGGTCGCGCCGATCGTGCCGGCGATCAACGAGCACGAGATCGAGCGCATCCTGGATGCAGCGAAAGCGGCGGGCGCCCGCGAGGCCGGCTATGTGCTGCTGCGCCTGCCGCTCGAGGTGAAGGACATCGTGCAGGACTGGCTGGTGACGCACCACCCCGACAAGATGCGCCATGTCGTCTCGCTGATCCGCTCGACCCGCGGCGGCAAGGATTACGACGCGGCCTGGGGCCAGCGCCAGGTCGGCTCCGGCCCCTATGCCTGGATGATCGGCCGGCGCTTCGAGATGGCAGCCGAGCGGCTCGGCTTCAACAGCGCGCGGCTGCGGCTGCGCACCGACCTCTTCGTCAAGCCGGAGAAGGAGAAGGCACAGTTGAGCCTGTTTTGAGAATCACCTGTTTCACCCATAGCCCTCATCCTGAGGAGCAGCCGGAGGCTGTGTCTCGAAGGATGCTCCATATGGTTCCTGAGCCTTCTGGAGCATCCTTCGAGACGGCCGCTGCGCGGCCTCCTCAGGATGAGGGCTGTGAATGCGAGAAGGCCGGTGTCGAGGTGCGCAGCGAATTGTGGATGCGACCAAGCGATCCGCAGACCTCCGAGCCCCGATCTGGCATAGCGGGACCATGACCGCCGATTTCAGCCGCGAGCAGGCCGCGATGATTGCCGGGCGCGCCCGCGTCGCCGGCGTGGACGAGGTCGGGCGCGGCCCGCTCGCCGGCCCGGTCGTCGCCGCTGCCGTCATCCTCGATCCCGCGGCGATTCCCGATGGCCTCGCCGATTCGAAGGAACTCAGCGCCCAACGCCGCGAGGAGCTCTGTGCTCTCATTCTCGCCAACGCCCTCGCTGTCAGCGTCGGCAGCGCTTCTGCGACCGAGATCGACAGGATCAACATCCGGCAGGCGACGCTTCTTTCCATGCGACGGGCCGTCGGAGCGCTGCATCTCTCGCCTGATCTCGTCCTGGTCGACGGCAACGACCCGCCGGCGCTGACCTGCGGCTGCGAAGCGATCATCGGCGGCGACGGGCTGATCGCGTCGATCGCCGCGGCCTCGATCGTCGCCAAGGTGATGCGTGACCGGATGATGGCCCGGCTTTCGCTGACCTACCCCGCTTACGGTTTTTCTGGCCATGCCGGCTACGGTACCGCTAAGCACCGCGCCGCCATCAAGGAACACGGCCCCTGCCCTGCGCATCGCTATTCCTTCGCCCCGATCAAAGGTGTCTGGGCGCGATAACGCCCCCGAGCAGGCGTGTCATGCTCGGGCGGAGCGAAGCGCAGACCCGAGAATCTCGTGACGATGGAGCGCAGGTCGGAGCCTCCTCCGGCCTGAGATACACGGGTCGAGCCCGAGCATGACGCTTGCCCCAACGGCAGCCTGACACCGCTTACCCTTCCTTAATCTCTGTTACGAATTTCCAAACATATTCAATGGGCTAGGCAAAATCTGCAGCCCCAGAATGGGACGCATTTTTTTCAAGCTGGAAACCCGACCTTTACCCTGACCGGCCAGGATCGCGAGCGTTGAAGTTGCGTAACGGTCTTGGCGTCATGAGTACCTCGCGTACCGGGACCGCCAGCGCTCCCGTCCGGATTCAGGTTTCGCGTACCGGACGGCCCGCGCTGGGGGCCCGGATGAAGGCCAAGAGCCTTCTTCCCTCTCAGATCCTCCCGCCTCGCGAGCTTCCGCTCGACCAGGTGATCGTGGGAGATTGCGTCGCTGCGATCGAGGCGCTGCCGCCGGGCAGCGTCGACCTCGTCTTCGCCGACCCGCCCTATAATCTCCAGCTCGGCGGCGACCTGCGCCGGCCCGACGACAGTCTCGTCGATGCCGTCGACGACGACTGGGACAAGTTCGCCTCATTCGCCGATTACGACGCCTTCACTCGCGCCTGGCTCTCGGCCTGCCGCCGGGCGCTGAAGCCGGACGGTGCGCTCTGGGTGATCGGCTCCTATCACAACATCTTCCGGGTCGGCTCGATCCTGCAGGATCTCGGCTTCTGGATGCTGAACGACATCGTCTGGCGCAAAGCCAATCCGATGCCGAATTTCCGCGGCCGGCGCTTCACCAATGCACATGAGACGCTGATCTGGGCAGCTCGCGGCGAAGCGTCCAAATACACCTTCCATTACGAGGCGCTGAAGGGCGGCAATGACGACCTGCAGATGCGCTCGGACTGGTATCTGCCGCTCTGCACCGGCGAGGAGCGCCTGAAGGACGAGAAGGGCGCCAAGGTCCACCCGACCCAGAAGCCCGAATCGCTGCTCGCCCGTGTGCTGCTCTCGGCCAGCAATCCCGGCGACGTCGTGCTCGATCCCTTCTTCGGCACCGGCACGACCGGCGCCGTCGCCAAGGCGCTCGGCCGCCATTTCATCGGCATCGAGCGCGAGCAGGTCTACGCCAAGGCGGCGCGCGAGCGCATCGCCGCGGTGCAGCCGCTGCCGCCGGAAGCCTTCGCCACCGCGCCCTCGAAGCGCAGCGAGCCACGCGTGCCCTTCCTCAGCCTGATCGAGGCCGGGCTGGTGAAGGCGGGTGAGCGCGTCTTCGACGAGAAGCGCCGCCACAGCGCGACGATCCGCGCCGACGGCACGCTGGTGCTTGGCCCGGCCGTCGGCTCGATCCATAAGGTCGGTGCGCTGGCACAGGGGCTTCCGGCCTGCAATGGCTGGACCTTCTGGCATGTCGAACGTGACGGAAAAGCGCTGCTGCTCGATGCCTTGCGCGGCGAGATCAGGGCGCAGCTGGCGGCGGCCTAAGGCCGCTGCAGCTCTTCCAATCCGGCCTCCAGCGCCTTCAGGAAGACGTTCGGGAACGCCTCCTCCTTCAGCCGATTGAACGGTGTGAAGCGCATGCCGTCCGGCGCCTGCGTCTCCAGCGGGACGCGCCCGGCGAAGACCGTCAGCTCCAGCGGAAAATGCGTGAAGACATGGCGGACCGGCAGCATAAGCCGGCGCCATCGCGCCGGCACGGGCTGATCGCGCAGGGCACCGGCCAACTCGTAATCCGCTCGCCAATCACTGCCGGGCACCTCGACCATGCCCCCTAACAGTCCCTTGGCCGGCCGGGTCCGCACCAGGACGGCGCCGTCCTCGCGCATCGCGACGAAAGCCGCGCCATAGCGGATCTTGCCGGTCTTCTTGGCCGCCTTGCGCGGAAAGCTTTCCTGCGCGCCGGCGATGCGCGCCTGGCAGGGTTCGCGCCAGGGGCAGAGCCCGCAGGCCGGCGAGCGCGGCGTGCAGATCGTGGCGCCCAAATCCATCAGCGCCTGCGCGAAATCGCCGGGCCGCTCATGCGACAGCAGCGCCAGCACCCGCTCGCGGATCAGCGGTTTGGCGCCGGGCATCTCGTCCTCGATCGCGAAGAGACGGGTGATCACCCGCTCGACATTGCCGTCGACCGCGACCGCCGGCCTGTCGAAGGCGATCGCAGCGATCGCGCCAGACGTGTAGGCGCCGATGCCGGGCAGAGCACGCAAGTTCTCCTCGGTATCGGGAAAGCGGCCGCCATGCTGCTCCGCGACCGCCTTGGCGCAGGCATGGAGATTGCGGGCACGGGAATAGTAGCCAAGCCCCGCCCAGGCCTGCATGACATTCTCGGACGGCGCTGCGGCGAGCGCCGCGACGCTCGGAAACCGCGCCATGAAACGCTCGAAATAGGGCTTCACCGCCGCGATCGTGGTCTGCTGCAGCATGATCTCGGAGACCCAGACGCGGTAGGGGTCCGCCCGCTCGCCCGGCAGCGCCCGCCAGGGCAGAACGCGGCGATGGCGGTCATACCAGGCGAAGAGATCGGTGGCGCGGGGCTGGGGAACGGGAGCGTCCATGATTCCGGGTGTAATGCGTCGGGCGGGACAGGCAAGCTCAGTATGAGCCGTCATATGAATGTCTGCGGCGGGCGGGAGCCTTTCGCAAACCTGATGAGGCGAAGCGGTTGTGATGGCGATGCTGGAAGAGTTCGGTCCCGAAATCTGGATCGCGAGCGGGCCGCAGGTGACGGCTGCACTCGGGTTCAATTACCCGACGCGCATGGCCGTGATCCGTCTCGCCGATGGCGAGCTGTTCGTCTGGTCGCCGGTCGCGCTGAGCGAGGAACTCCGCGCGGAGCTCTCATCGCTCGGCACGGTCCGCCATCTCGTCGCTCCCAACTCGCTGCATGACCTGTTCATCGCGAGCTGGAAGCAGGCCTATCCCGAAGCCCGCCTCTATGCCGCGCCGAGATTGCAGCAGAAACGCAAGGACCTCGTCTTCGATGCCGAGATCACCGATGAGGCGATCCTGCCCTGGACGAGCGAGATCGCCCACATCGTCATGGCAGGCAATGTGATCA
Organism: Allobosea sp. NPDC003192; assembly: GCF_050275675.1. NCBI lineage: Bacteria > Pseudomonadati > Pseudomonadota > Alphaproteobacteria > Hyphomicrobiales > Alloboseaceae > Allobosea > Allobosea sp. NPDC003192. Next base: position 99,595 of record NZ_JBNNPK010000009.1, on the reverse strand, counting down.
CGACGGAGGTCGTCTTCTTTCACGCGAAGAGCGGCACGGTGCTGTTCACCGACCTGTTGCAGCAGTTTCCGCCGCGCTGGTTCGGCGGCTGGCGCGCACTCATCGCGAAATGGGACCTGATGCTCGCCCCGGAACCGTCGGTGCCAAGGAAATTCCGCCTCGCCTTCACCGACAGGCAGGCAGCAAGGGCCGCGACCGAGCGGCTGCTATCATGGCCTGCCGAGAAGGTTCTGATGGCGCACGGAACGCCGGTGCGAAGCGATGGTCGTGCGTTCCTGAAGCGGGCGTTTCGCTGGCTGACCCGCTGAGCGATTGCGGATAATCCTGTCGATCATGGCCGACCTTATCCCGAATCTCGAAACTCAGAGATTGCTGCTCAAGCCGCTGGCGCTCGACGACGCGCCGGCGATCCAGACGATCTTTCCGCAATGGGAGATCGTGCGCTTCCTCGCCAGCCACGTCCCCTGGCCCTATCCGCCCGATGGCGCCGAGAGCTTCCTGCGCGATGTCGCCCTGCCCGGCATGGCCGCAGGTACGGAATGGCATTGGAGTCTGCGCCCAAAGACGGAGCCGGGACAGCTGATCGGCGTCATCAGCTTGCTGGTGGGAGAGAAGAACAATCGCGGCTTCTGGATCGCGCCCGAATGGCGTGGCCAGGGCCTGATGAGCGAGGCGGTCGTCGCCGTTACCGACTTCTGGTTCGAGGCGCTTGGCCACGATCTGCTGCGAGCGCCGAAAGCGGTGGAGAACATCGCGTCACGCCGCATATCGCAGAGCAGCGGCATGCGCATGGTCGGCGTCGAGACCCACAGCTTCGTCTCCGGCGAGCATCCGGCGGAAATCTGGGAGATCACCGCGGCGGAATGGCGCGCCCACAGAGCGGCCGGCTGATCCGCTTGCCGCCGGATGGCTCCCGTCGCAAAATGATCTCATGCCCGCAAAACCTCTCGCCGAACTGATCGACGACTGCCTCGCGCCTGCGCTCGCGGCGCAGGGTTTCGCGGGGCGCTCTGTCGTCGCCTTCTGGCCGGAGATCGTCGGCGAACGCCTGGCGGAGCGCTGCCGGCCGCTCAAGATCGACTGGCCGCGGCGGCGCGGCGCGCCGGGCGAGCTCTCGGAGCCGGCGACGCTGGTGGTGCGTGTCGAAGGCGCCTTCGCCCTGGAGATGCAGCAGCTCGGCCCGCTGGTGCTGGAGCGGGTCAACAGCCATCTCGGCTGGCGCGCGGTCGGCAAGCTCGTTTTGAAGCAGGGACCGGTCGCGCCGCCCCCGGCGCCGAAACCGGCACCGCCGCCTGACCCGGCTGTATTGGCGCGGATCGAGGCGCAGGTCGCAGGCGTAGAGAGCCCCGAGCTACGCGAGGCGCTGGCGCGGCTCGGGCGCGGCATCGCGCAACGGCGCTAGCATCCTGCTTCTGATTCTGAAATTCGCCATCGGCCCATATCAAGTGCGGAGCGAACTTCGAAATCACGACACTAGGTCGCGGGCGACGACACGGCTTCGTGAGCGGGAACCGGCGAACCGATCTTGCCACAATCCTGATGGCGACTATGGTCCGCGCAACCAGTTCGCCATCAGGGATCATCTCATGACCAGCCGCCGCCAGGTGTTGATCGGCTCCGCCGCCTTGGCCCTCTCGCCGCTTCTCGCCAGCCAGGGCGCCTCGGCCCAGACGCTTCCCGGTGTCGCCAATCCGCTCGGCGACGTCTGGCTCGGCAACGCCGACGCCAAGGTCTCGATCGTCGAATACGCCTCGCTGACCTGCAGCCACTGCGCCACGTTCCACAAGGACACCTGGCCGGCGCTGAAGGCGAAGTACATCGACACCGGCAAGGTGCGCTTCGCGCTGCGCGAGTTCCCGCTGGATCCGCTCGCCACGGCCGGCTTCATGCTGGCCCGCTGCAACGGCAACGACAAATATTACCCGCTCACCGACCTGCTGTTCGCGCAGCAGCGCAACTGGGCCTTCACCGAAAAGCCGGTCGATGCGCTCTCGAACATGGTCAAGCAGGCCGGTTTCACACAGGAATCTTTTGAAGCCTGCCTGAAACGTCAGGACATTTACGACGCTGTCACGCAGGTTAAGGAAGGTGGGTCCAAGGCTGGCGTGGACTCCACCCCGACCTTCTTCATCAACGGGCAGAAGCGCTCCGGTGCACTCAGCCTCGCCGAATTCGACAAGATCCTCGAGCCGCTGCTCGGCAGCTGAGCGGCGTGATAGCCTGATGGCGCGTCGATGCATCTGACGCGCCTCAAGCTCGCCGGCTTCAAGACCTTCGTCGAGCCGACCGAGTTCCAGATCGAGCCGGGCCTGACCGGCGTCGTCGGCCCCAATGGCTGCGGCAAGTCCAATCTCGTCGAAGCCCTGCGCTGGGTGATGGGCGAAAGCTCGTTCAAGAACATGCGCGGCTCGGGGATGGACGACGTCATCTTCGGCGGCTCGTCGGAGCGCCCGGCCCGCAACATGGCCGAAGTCGCGCTCACCCTCGACAACAGCGACCGCAAGGCGCCCGCCGCCTTCAACGACGCCGAGGTGCTGGAAGTCACGCGCCGGATCGAGCGCGAGGAAGGCTCGACCTACCGGATCAACGGCAAGGAGGTGCGGGCTCGCGACGTGCAGCTCCTCTTCGCCGATGCCGCGACCGGCGCGCGCTCGCCGGCGCTGGTGCGCCAGGGCCAGATCAGCGAGATCATCTCGGCCAAGCCGCAATCGCGCCGGCGCATCCTCGAGGACGCCGCCGGCATCGCCGGCCTGCACAGCCGCCGGCATGAGGCGGAACTGCGGCTCAAGGGCGCCGAGGACAATCTCAACCGGCTGGAAGACGTGCTCGCCGAGATCGACGGGCAGGTCGAGGCTTTGCAGCGCCAGGCGCGCCAGGCGACACGCTATCGCAACCTCGCCTCGGACATCCGCAAGGCCGAGGCGGTGCTGGCGCTGATCGCCCATCACGAGGCGAAGACGCAGGAGGCGGTGGCCGAGCGCGCCCTCGAAGCCGCAGTGCGCGAAGTCGCCGACAGGACCGGCGTGCAGGCGGAAGCGGCGCGCCTGCAGGCAATCGCGGCACATGCGCTGCCGGCATTGCGCGAGGGCGAGGCGGCAGCAGCCGCGGCGCTCGTACGTTTGAAGCGCGGTCTCGACGAGATCGAGGCCGAGAACCGGCGCGCCAAGCAGCGCACCGAGGAACTGGCGAAGCGGCTCGCCGAATTGCAGAGCGATCTCGCCCGGCAGGACAGCCTCGGCAAGGATGCGAGCGACAGCCTGTCCAGGCTGACGGCCGAGGATGAGAGCCTGCGACTGGAGGCCGAGGCTGCCGCTGGCGGCAGCAAGGCCGCAGCGACCGAGCTCGCCGAAGCCGAGAAGGCGCTGGCGGCAGCGGAAGCCGAGCATGCGGCGGTGCAGACACGGCTGTCCGAGCTCGCCGCCCGGCGCGGCGCGCTCGAACGGGCTCTGCGCGAGGCCAAAGAGCGCGAAGCCCGTCATGCTGCCGAGCGCGAACGGCTGCAACGCGACCAGGTGGCGCTCGATGCCGACGGCACCGCAGCCTCGCTCGACGGATTGCGCGGCACGGTCGCGGCGGCCGAGACGGCGATGCAAGGCGCGGATACAGCCGCCGGCTCGGCGCGCAGCGCACTCGCCGCTGCCCGCGAGGAAGAGGCGCGCTTGCGCGGTCCGGTCGCGGAAGCCGATCGCAAGGCGCAGCGCCTGGAAACCGAAGTCCGCACCTTGCAGAAGCTGCTCGCCCCGGCGGCAGGCGGGCGCTGGCCAGCCGTGCTGGAGGCAATCGCCGCAGCCAAGGGCTATGAGACGGCACTCGGCGCAGCGCTCGGTGACGATCTCGATGCTTCCGCTGACACGGCGGCGCCTGCGCATTGGTCCGAGAGCGGTGGCAGCGAGAACGACCCTGCTCTCCCGGACGGTGTCGAACCCCTCTCCAAACATGTACGCGGCCCAGCGGCGCTCGCCCGGCGGCTGCGCCAGATCGGCGTCGTCGCGCGGGCGGATGGTGCGGGCTTGCGACCGAAGCTTCTGCCGGGCCAGCGGCTGGTCTCGCGCGAAGGCGACATCTGGCGCTGGGACGGTTTCACCAGCGCGGCAGAGGCGCCCTCGCCCGCCGCCCGCCGGCTCGCCGAGAAGAACCGGCTCGGCGATCTCGAACGCGAGGCGCAGGAAGCCCGCGAGGCGTCCGAGGCGGCGCGCGACGGTCTCGACGTAGCGAGCGAGCGCACCAAGGCTGCCGCCCAGGCCGAGACGAAGGCGCTGGAGGCAGCCCGTGAAGCCAGGCGCAATCTCGACCAGGCGCGCGAACGGCTGGCACAGGCCGAGCGCAAGGCTGGCGAGACGGCGGCCCGCCGCTCGGCCCTGACCGAGGCGATCGGCCGGCTCGGCCAGAACATCGCCGATGCGCAGGCGCAGGGCGGGGCGGCGAATCAGGATTTAGAGGGCCTCGCCCCGGCGCCCGAACTGGAAAGCGCCCTGCTCGCGGCCCGGGCGGAGCTGGGCGAACGGCGCGCCGCCGCCTCGGAAGCGCGGGCGCGTGTGCAGACGCAGGGGCGCGAGGCCGAATTGCGCAGCCGCCGGCGCGAGGCGATCGCAGGGGATCTGCGCGCCTGGCGCGAGCGCGCTGCGACAAGCGAGCAGAGCGCGGCCGATACGCGCCGGCGAATCGAGACGACCGCGGCCGAGCACAACGCCTTGCTGGAAGCGCCCGACACCTTCCTGGTCGAGCGCCGCCGCCTCCTGGCCGAGATCGAGACGGCCGAAGGCGCACGCCGCGAGGCAGCCGACAAGCTAGCCGCCGGCGAAGTCGCGCAGGCCGAGGCCGACCGGCAGGCGCGCACGGCACTGGAGGCGCTGTCGGCAACCCGCGAGGCTCGCGCGAGCACCGAAGCCCGGCTGGAAGCAGCGCGCCAGCGGCTCACCGATGTCGTGCGCCAGATCGTCGACGGGCTGGAGACCGAAGTCGCCGGCCTGCATCAGCTGGCCGGGCTGAAAGTTGGCGATACGCCGCCGGATGCCGAGGATGTCGAGCGCCGCTTGGGCGGACTCAAGGCCGAGCGCGAGCGGCTGGGTGCAGTCAACCTGCGCGCCGACGATGAACTGACCGAAGTCCAAGGCAAGCGCAGTGGCCTCGCGACCGAGCGCGACGACCTCACCGAGGCGATCAGGCGCCTGCGCCAGGCGATCGGCGCGCTGAACCGTGAAGGCCGGGAGCGGCTTCTTGCCGCATTCGAGATCGTCAACGGCCATTTCCAGCATCTGTTCGGAGTCTTGTTCGGCGGCGGCACGGCCGATCTGACGCTGGTCGATTCGGAAGATCCGCTTGAAGCCGGGCTCGAAATCATCGCGCGCCCCCCGGGCAAAAAGCCGCAGGTGATGACGCTGCTCTCCGGCGGCGAGCAGGCACTGACCGCGACCGCGCTGATCTTCGCGGTGTTCCTGACCAACCCCTCGCCGATCTGCGTTCTCGACGAGGTCGATGCGCCGCTCGATGACGCCAATGTCGAGCGCTATTGCGACCTGCTCGAGGAGATGGCGCGCAACACCTCGACGCGCTTCATCCTGATCACCCACAACCCGATCACCATGGCACGCATGGACCGGCTTTTCGGCGTCACCATGGCCGAGCGCGGCGTCAGCCAGATGGTCTCGGTCGACCTCGCCACCGCCGAGCGCATTCGCGAGGCGGTCTGACATAATTGCCGCGACGCACAAGATTCGTCTCGAGCTCCCCTCCGCACTCTAAAATCATTTTATTTTTCAAGGCATTAATAGCTCCTCACTCAGCTTGACACCATATGACCCCGTCAATATGGTGCGCCCGATTTTTCCGGGCGGCGGGGCTTTTTCATCGCGCGGAACGATCGGCAATCCGATGAGCGCCCGCCACGACGATCCGGTTCCGGATCGGCCGATCAGGCAGCGTAAATCAGCGACAATTCCGGTATTGTCCGGTTCCCGAGGGAACCGAGCACGGAGGGGTCGTGTCATGACGACGGTTGAACGGCGATGACGGGCCAGGACGATAAGGGTTCGAGCCCGGGGCGGCCTGCGGATGGGGATGCGAGCCTGGAGAGCCGGCTCAAATCCCTCGATGCGGGCCTGAAGCGTGCGACCAACCAGACGGAAGCCGAAATCCGGCGCGAGAGCACATCTTCCGATTCCAGCGGAATCGGGCAGGCGATGCGGCTTTCCACGGAATTCGTTGCCGGCATCATCGTCGGCGGCGGGCTCGGCTGGGCCGTCGACAAGTGGCTCGGGACGGCCCCGTTCGGGATGATCGTCCTGCTGATGCTCGGTTTCGGCGCTGGCGTGATGAACGTCGTGCGCGCAGCGGGCTTGATGAAATCGCGCACTGACGATAAGTCGGGCGCGCAGAATTGAGGCACGACCCCGAAAGGGGCCGTCTTATGGCAGGAACAAGGGCGACAGATGGCTGGTCCGATCGAACAATTCGAGATCAAACCGATCGTGTCTCTTGGCAAGATCGGCGGAAGCGAAATCGCTTTCACCAATTCAGCCCTGTTCATGGTCGCCGCCGTCGCCATCATCGTGCTGCTCTTCGTCTACGGCACACGCAACCGCTCGCTGGTTCCGGGCAGGCTGCAATCCCTGGCGGAGATGGGCTACGAATTCGTAGCCAACACAGTGAAAGACTCGGCCGGCCATGACGGCATGAAATTCATGCCGCTGGTGTTCTCGCTCTTCATGTTCGTGCTGGTCTGCAACATGCTCGGCATGATCCCGGGCTCGTTCACCGTCACCAGCCACCTGATCGTCACTGCCGCGCTCGCCGCGCTCGTGATCCTCACCGTCATCATCTATGGCATCGCCAAGCATGGCGCCCATTTCTTCGGCCTGTTCGTGCCAAAGGGCGTGCATCCGCTGATGCTGATCATCCTGGTGCCGATCGAGGTGATCTCCTTCGTCTCGCGCCCGATCAGCCTGTCGGTCCGTCTCTTCGCCAACATGCTGGCCGGCCACATCGCGCTGAAGATCTTCGCCGGCTTCGTGGCGACGCTGCTCTTCGCCGGCGGCTGGGCCATTCTCTCGCCGCTGCCGCTCGTGCTGACCATCGCGCTGATCGCGCTGGAGTTCCTGGTCGCCGGACTGCAGGCCTATGTCTTCGCCGTGCTGACCTGCATCTACCTGCACGACGCCCTGCATCCGGGTCACTGAGCGGCCCTGATCTTAAAGTTCACCCCTCGACTGTCACAACTATCCCCCTAAGGAGCATTTCCATGGATCCCGTCGCAGCCAAGTACATCGGCGCTGGTCTCGCTTGCCTCGGCATGGCCGGCGCGGGCATCGGCCTCGGCAACCTCTTCGGCCAGTTCCTCTCGGGCGCCCTGCGCAACCCGTCAGCGGCCGATGGCCAGCGCGGCACCCTGCTGCTCGGCTTCGCGCTGACCGAAGCGCTCGGCATCTTCTCGCTGCTGATCGCGCTGCTGCTGCTCTTCGCGGTCTGATCGCGAACGCTACCCGAGCCTGCCGCGGCCGGCGCCTGTCATAGGGCGTCATGCGGCGGGCTCCCGCCTCCCTTCCCTATCGCCGTGCGAACCGTTCGGGCTCGCGCGGCCGGATGAGGTTCAGTGATGGCAGCGCCAGCCACGACCACCGGAACGACCGCCCATGGCGGCGCGGCTCCCGCCCATGGCGGCGGCTTCCCGCCGTTCCAGGGTGAAACCTTCGCCTCGCAGCTGCTCTGGCTCGCGATCACCTTCGGCTTCCTCTACTGGCTCGCCGCCAAGGTCATCGTGCCGCGTCTCGGCAGCATCCTCGAGGACCGCGCCAACAAGATCGGCAACGATCTCGATGAGGCGGCCGGGATGAAGGCGAAGGCCGAAGAGGCCGGCCAGGCCTATGAGAAGTCCCTCGCCGAGGCCCGCGCCAAGTCGCAGGCGATCGCGCAGGAGACGCGCGAGAAGGTCAACGCCGACAGCGCCACGCGGCGCAAGGGCGTCGAGGCCGACCTCGCCGCCAAGCTCGCCGATGCCGAGGCGAAGATCGTCGCCACCAAGACCGAGGCGATGAGCCATGTCGAGGCGATCGCCGCCGAAGCGGCCGGCGCCATCGTCGGCCACCTGACCGGCACGGCTCCGGCCCCGGCCGACGCCGCCAAGGCGGTCAAGACCGCGCTGGGAGGCTGAGCACCATGTTGGCCAATCCAACTTTCTGGGTCCTCGTCGCGACCGTCATCTTCCTCGCCATGGCGGTGAAGATGGGCGCTCTCAAGGGCCTCACCGGTGCGCTCGACGCCCGCGGCGAGCTCGTCGCCCGCGAGCTGGCCGAGGCGCGGCGCCTGCGTCACGAGGCCGAGCTGCTGCTCGCCGAGTTCGAGGGCAAGCGCAAGGCCGCCGAGGCCGAGGCCGAGGCGATCGTCGCCAACGCCAAGGACGAGGCCCAGCGCCTCGCCAAGGACGCGGAGGAAAAGCTGGCTGAGTTCGTCACCCGGCGGACCAAGTCGGCCGAGGACAAGATCGCCCAGGCCGAGACGCAGGCTACCGCCGAGGTTCGTGCCGCCGCCGCCGAGGCTGCCACCCGCGCCGCCGAGGTCATCCTGCGCGGCCAGGTCGCCGGCAAGGCCGGCGCCGAGCTGATCGCAGCCGGCCTCAAGGACGTGCGCGCCAAGCTCAACTGAGCCGCTGCGTCATCGCAAAACAGAAAACGCCGCGATCTTCGGATCGCGGCGTTTTTCATTTGAGCTCCGGAAGCGGAAAGGGCTGCGCCCTATCCTACTGTATGGCGACGGCAGTCGGGGCGGCCGCACGCGGTGCGACAACGGGAGCGGCCGCAGCCTTCGGCGCAGCCGGACGGACGGCGGGCTGGGGCAGCTTCACCGTGGCGGGGGCAGCGCCTGCCGCCGGAGCGACGACCGGCTTGGGCTTGGGTCGGCGCGGCTGGATCGTCGAGGTGACGATGCCATGCGGCGTGTCGAGCCCGTAGATGTCGTCGCGGAACTGCACCAGTCCCTCGGCATCCTGCCAGCCGGTCATGTAGACCCAGGCGACCGGCACCGCCTTCTTCAACGCGATGTTCTTGCGCTCGCCCTTGGCGATCTCCGCTTCGATCGCCGCTTCCGTCCATTCGGTGCCTTCGAGCAGCCAGGCAGCGAGGTCGCGCACGCCCTCGATGCGGGCGCAGCCCGAGGAGTTGAAGCGGACATCGTTGCGGAACAGCGACTTCTTCGGCGTGTCGTGCATGTAGACAGCCTCGCTGTTCGGCATGTCGATCTTGAGCTGGCCGAGCGAATTGGTCGGGCCCGGCTCCTGCCGGACATAGAAATAGGGGTTGCTCAGGCTGGCCCAGTTGACGCTGGCCGGATCGATCTCGCGATTCTCGGCGCCGAGCAGCTTCATGTTGGACTTGGCGATGAAGCCGGGATCCTTGCGCATATGCGGGATGATGTCGGCCTTCACGATCGACATCGGCACCGTCCAGTACGGATTGAGGTTGACCGAGCTGATATTGGCCTGGAGCACCGGTGACGGGCGATCGGGCCGGCCGACGATGGCGAGGTGGCGGCGCTGCACTACGCCGCCCTCGACGGCCTCGGCGCTGGCGCCGGGGATGTTCACCACGACATAGCGCCCGGTGAAGCTGAAGCCGTTGCCCTTGAGCCGCTCCAGCGTCGCGGTGAGCTGGTTGAGGCGAACTTCGACCGGCACGTTCAGTGCCTTGAGGGTGAGGCGGCCGACCGTGCCGAGATCCGACAGGCCGTGGCGGCGCTGGAAACGCTTCACCGCGGCAATGACGGCCGCATCGTAGACGTCGCCCGGAAGCGCATCGGGCGGCAGGTCGCCGCTCAGCATCAGGCGCTGCTTCAATAAGGCCACGTCCGGCCCCTGCGAATCGGGCTTCAGCGCGGTCGCGGTGCCCGGCACCTTCGGCCAGCCACCGCGGCCGGCGATATCCTCATGCGTGATCAGCGCCTCGAGCGTGCGGTCGTAGGTCTTGGGGCCATAGCCCGGCTCCTCGGCACGGGAGGCCGAGAGCATCGCCGCGAAGGAGACCGCGGCGGTGAGCACATGACGAAGGCGAACGCGATACATGGGCCAGCTTCCAAGGCGCGAGGATACACGCCGTCGGAAGCTTCCCTCGCATATGGTCAAGGAAGCCTTAAGGCAGCCGGCTCAGCTGACGAAAGGGCAGCTACCAAATGGCGCTGCCCTCTCTTGGCACCTACTCCGCCGCTTCCTTCACCGGAGCGGGCCTTTCCCATTTCAGCACCGGCTGGCGCGCGGCCCTGGTCTCGTCGAGGCGGCGCATCGGGGCATGGTGCGGAGCAGCGGTAAAGCGGCTCTTGTCGTTGCCCTTGGCGGCGATGGCGAGGTCACGCAGCGTCGCGATGAACAAGTCGAGCGAGGCCTTCGATTCGGACTCGGTCGGCTCGATCAGCATGGCTCCGTGGACGACCAGCGGGAAATACACCGTCATCGGATGGTAGCCCTCGTCGATCATCGCCTTGGCGAAGTCGAGCGTGGTGACGCCGGTGCCCTTCAGCCATTCGTCGTCGAACAACGCCTCGTGCATCGAGGGATGGTCCGGGAAGGGCAGCGACATCAGGTCGGCAAGGCCGGCGCGGATGTAGTTGGCGTTCAGCACCGCGTCTTCCGAAGCCTGCTTCATGCCGTCGGCGCCGTGGCTGAGCATATAGGCGAGAGCGCGGACATACATGCCCATCTGGCCGTGGAAGGCGGTCATGCGGCCGAACGGATCATTCCCCGCCGGCGCATCGCCCTTGTGCTCGACGAGGTGCGCCTTGCCGCCCTCGACATGGATGAACGGCACCGGCGCATAGGGCGCCAGCCGCTCCGACAGCACGACCGGGCCAGCACCCGGACCGCCGCCGCCATGCGGGGTCGAGAAGGTCTTGTGCAGGTTGATGTGCATGGCGTCTACGCCGAGATCACCCGGACGCGCCTTGCCGACGATCGCGTTGAAGTTGGCGCCGTCGCAGTAGAAATAGGCGCCGGCCTCGTGCATCGCCGCAGCGATCTCGACGATCTGAGGCTCGAAGATGCCGCAGGTGTTCGGGTTGGTCAGCATGATCGCCGCGACGTCCGGGCCGAGCAGCGCCTTGACGTCCTCGACCGCGACGGTGCCGTCCGGGCGGGCCGGAACGGCCTTGACCGAGAAGCCGATCAGCGCCGCCGTCGCCGGGTTGGTGCCGTGAGCCGATTCGGGCACGAGCACGACATTGCGGGTCGCACCCTCGCCCTTGGCGGCGATCGCGGCCTTGATCGCCATCATGCCGCAGGCTTCGCCATGAGCACCGGCCTTCGGCGAGAGCGCCACGGCCGGCATGCCGGTCAGCGTCATCAGATAGCGGGCGAGCTCGAGCATGACGTCGAGCGCGCCCGGCACGGTCGAGACCGGCTGCAGCGGATGGACGTCGGAGAAACCCGGCAGGCGCGCCACCTTCTCGTTGAGGCGAGCATTATGCTTCATCGTGCAGGAGCCGAGCGGGAAGAGCCCGGTGTCGATGCCGTAGTTCTTCTGGCTGAGGCGCACATAGTGGCGCATCGCCTCCGGCTCGGAGAGACCGGGCAGGCCGATCTCGCCCTGGCGAGCATGCTTGCCGAGGCGGCTCTTGAACGGCGCCGGCTTGTCGATGTCGACGCCGGTCGTCTCGTGATGACCGATCTCGAAGATCAGCGGCTCGATCTGCTGCAGCGCGCGATTGCCGGTGAAGGTCTCGTGGCGCTGGCTCTCGCCCTCGCCGGCCTGGGTGGGACGTCCCTGACGGTTCAGCATCACAGCACCTCCGCGAGCGCCGCCACGAAGGCCGCCCGATCGTCATCCGTGTTCACTTCGGTATTGGCGACGATCAGGAGATCGTCGAGCCCGGCGCCCGGCAGCAGGCGCGAGACCGGCACGCCGGCGAGTATCCCCTTGGCAGCGAGCGACTCGACCACCTGGGCGGCAGGCTTGGCGAGCTTCACCGTGAACTCGTTGAAGAAGCTCTCGTTCAGGACCTCGGCACCCTTCACCCCGGCGAGCGCATCGGCGAGCTTCACCGCATTGGCGTGGTTGACCTCGGCGAGCCGTGTCAGCCCGGCCTGGCCGAGCAGCGTCATATGGATGGTGAAGGCCAGCACGCAGAGGCCCGAGTTGGTGCAGATGTTCGAGGTCGCCTTGTCGCGGCGGATGTGCTGCTCGCGGGTCGAGAGGGTCAGCACGAAGCCGCGGCGGCCATCGGCATCGACGGTCTCGCCACAGAGCCGGCCGGGCATCTGGCGGATATATTTGGACTTGGCGGCGAAGAGGCCGACATAGGGCCCGCCGAAGTTCAGGGCGTTGCCGATCGACTGGCCTTCGCCGACGACGATGTCGGCATCCTGGGCGCCCGGCGGGACCACCGCGCCAAGCGAGACGACCTCGGTGAAGACCGCGATCAGCAGCGCGCCATGGGCGTGCGCCTTGTCGGCGATCGGCTTGAGATCGCGCAGATTACCGAAGACGTCGGGCGACTGCACGACGACGCAGGAGACGCTGTCGTCGATCTGGCTGAGGATGTCCTCGGTGGCGCGGACGTCGGGCTTGAGTGCCACGACCTCGTCATTCGCCATCTCGGAGAGGGTCTCGACGACCTGCGTGTAATGCGGGTGCAGGCCGCCGGAGAGCACCGCCTTGCGCCGCCGGGTGACGCGATGCGCCATCAGCACCGCCTCGGCTGTGCCGGTCGAGCCGTCATACATCGAGGCGTTGGCGACCTCCATGCCGGTCAGGCCTGCGACTTGGGTCTGGAATTCGAAGAGGTATTGCAGCGTGCCCTGGGCGATCTCGGGCTGATAGGGCGTGTAGCTGGTCAGGAATTCCGAGCGCTGGATCAGATGGTCGACCGTCGCGGGAACATGGTGCTTGTAAGCCCCAGCCCCAACGAAGAACGGCACCGAGCCGGCCGCGGTGTTCTTCGCCGACATCTTGCCGAGGATACGCTCGACCTCGAGCTCTCCCTTGGCGCGCGGCAGGTCGAGCGGCTTTTTCAGCAGCTTGCCGTTTGGCACGTCGGAAAAGAGCGCGTCGACATCGGCGACGCCGATGCGCGCGAGCATGTCCTCGCGGTCGGTCTCGGTCAGGGGGAGATAGCGCATGGAGGTTCCTTGAATGGCGTCATGCACGGGCTCGGCCCGAGCATCTCTTCGACCAGTGCCTTCTGGTCCGGAGGTTTGGGGCTCTCCGGACCAGAGTGACGGTTTCAGAGCGTCTTGACGTAGTCCTGGTACTCGGCCTCGCTCAGCAGGCCATCGAGCTCGCCTGTGTTCGTCAGCTTGATCTTGACGAACCAGCCCTTGCCGGCCGGGTCCTCGTTGACCGTGCCGGGCGCAGCTTCCAGCTCGCTGTTGACGGCGACGACCTCGCCGGAGACCGGCGCATAGACCTCGGACGCCGCCTTGACGCTCTCGACGACGGCGGCCTCGCCGCCCTTGGCGAGCGCCTTGCCGACGCTCGGCAGCTCGACGAAGACGACGTCGCCGAGCTGGCCCTGGGCGTAGTCGGTGATGCCGACCGTGCCGGTGTCACCCTCGATGCGGATATACTCGTGGTCCTTGGTGTAGCGGGTCTCGGCCATGGTTTCCTCCGACGTAAAAGGGTGGAGCTCAGCGCTTGTAGCGGTTGGGGACGAAAGGCATCGCGGCGATGGTCGCCGGCAGCGGCTTGCCACGCACGATCAGGTCGAGCTTCGTGCCGGGAGCGGAGTGCTCCCTGGCGACATAGCCCATGGCGCAGGGGCCGTTCAGGGTCGGGCCGAAGCCGCCCGAGGTGACCTTGCCGACGATGGTCCCGTCGGCAGTCGCGATATCAGCGCCCTCGCGCGCTGGAGCCCGGCCTTCCGGCAGCAGGCCAACGCGGATGCGGGCCGGCTTCTCGGCGAATTCGCGCTGGATGCGAGCGGCGCCCGGGAAGCCGCCCTCCTCGCGCCGGCGCTTCTGGATCGACCAGTTGAGCGCCGCCTCGACCGGCGAGGTCGTGGTGTCGATGTCGTGGCCATAGAGGCACAGGCCCGCCTCGAGGCGCAGCGAATCGCGGGCGCCGAGCCCGATCGGCTTGACGCGTGCGTCGAGCAGGAGCGCGTCCCAGATCTCGCCGATGCGGTCGGCCGCGGCGGAGATCTCGTAGCCGTCCTCACCGGTATAGCCAGAGCGGCTGACATTGGCCTTGACGCCGCCGAGCTTCATCGTGCGCAGGGTCATGAAGCCCATCTCGGCGGCTTCGGGATTGAGCGCAGCCAGCGCCTCCTCGGCCTTCGGGCCCTGCAGGGCGATCAGGCCTCGATGCTCGGCCTTGACCAGCTTCACATTGGCCGGCAGCCGTGCCTCGATATGGGCGTAGTCCTCAGTCTTGCAGGCGGCATTGACGACGAGCAGCAACGCACCGTCCTCGTCCGGATCGGCCGAGCGGGTCACCATCAGATCGTCTAGGATGCCGCCCTCTTCGTTGAGCAGCTGCGAATAGCGCTGCTTGCCCGGCGGCAGGTTGACGATGTCGGCCGGGATCAGCGCCTCGAGCGCCCGGGCCGTGGTCTCGTGGTCGGGACCGACGAGGAAGGCCTGGCCCATATGCGAGACGTCGAAAAGGCCGGCGCTTTCGCGCGTCCAGTTGTGCTCGGCCATGATGCCGGCGGGGTACTGCACCGGCATGTCGTAGCCTGCGAAAGGCACCATGCGCGCGCCGAGCGTGACGTGGCGGGCGTGCAGCGGCGTCTCGAGCAGCGGTTCGGTGCTTGCAGTCTCGGCTTCGGCAGCCATGGCATCCCCTCAACAGAATCGAGCGCGGACCCCGGACGGATTCGTCCGGAGCGCGCCCCCTCTGTCTCGGGACCTGAGAGATTTCCCCGCCAGGCCGAAGCCTGGGCGGGTTACCCCCGTCGGTGGGCGAGCTTCAAAAGCCCGCCGCTTTCCAGAGCGCCAATTCCCACGCGGTCCGTTTGCCTGAGCGTTTCCGGGGCGGTTGCGCCTTCGGCGCCGGCGCCGGACAGGTCCGGCTCCGGTCTCTCCCGCGGGGATGATGCGGCTGGGTCAGCAATAGACGAGCGGGAGGCCGAGTCAATCGGCCCACCCGCGCGAATTCACGGCAGCCTGCCGCTTATCTACGCCGGCGCCGCGCCGGCTCGCCACCGCCAGGACTCAGGCCGACGATGATCTCGACTTCGCCGGAGCCCGCGGGAACGCTGATATTGCCCTCGACATGCGAGAAGTCGGCGCCAGTCTGACCACCGGGGATGGCGCCGCCGACGCGGGCGCTGCGGCGCGCGATGACCTGATTGTTGCGCATCACCTGGGTGACCAGCGCCGCGCCATAATTGCCAGGGCTGCCGGCCGGACCGATCAGGATGCGGCCTTCGACGCCCACCTTGAGGGTGAAGGCGCCATCCTTGCCGACCGGCGTGCATTCGCGCGCGACGGTGTTGATCGAGACCTGGCTACGCAGGCTGCCGCTGTCCGGTCCCGACTGGGCGCGGATCGCGGCACCGCCATCGGCGACGATCACCTGCGGGCAGATGAAATTGACCTCGTCGTCCTGCGGCAGCTGATTAGGCGCCGGGGGCGTGGCCGACTGGAACATGAGGATATTGCCAAGCTTCTGCGTGGTGCTCGGCTCGCCGGTGCTCGACGACCCCGATGAGCCACAGCCGGCAAGGGCGAGCGCCAGACCCGCAGGGAAAATGAACCGGCCGATGCGGCCAGCGAAGCGATCAATCACGGCAAAGCCTCCACGCCGGGGCCGAATCCGTTGAGCGAAACCGGAATGCCGACCCCTTCCTCCGGCGTCTGAAACACGATGAATGTGGCACTCTTACCAGTCTTGAGCTGGCCGAGCAGGGTATCGTCCATCACCACCTCGGCGACGCAGCCGGTGGTCAGGCAGCGCACGAAGCCAGCACGGCCGATATCCTTGTCATCGATCTTGAGCCCGAGGCCGGAGGGCAGCAGCACGCCGAGCGGGGCGACGACGCGCAGCAGCCGGCTCTTCTGATCGGCCGTCTTCAGCACGATGACGAGCAGCGTCAGATTCGGGCGATCCTCGGCCGCGACATTCTGCACGAGGGCACATTGCTCTGCCTTGGCGCCCGGCGGCGTCTCGCAGCGCATCTGCCAGTCGCCATGGGTGGAGCGCACCGCGCCCTGCGCCTGGGCCGGCGAGGCCGAAAGCCAGCCGCAGCCGAGGACGGCGAGCGCCGCGGCCACGGGACCGATGATTGAGCGCATCCCTGTCCTCCTCTTCCAAGCGTGGGAATGCGCGCATACCCACGCCGAACGGCGCCCCCGCCATACGAGAGTGCGTTCCGACCATGCGTCCCGATTCCTGTCAAGGCGAAGGATCACGGGCGCCTGCGCCTTGGACTCGCCGCGAGCGGCGCCGATCGGCCGCCAGGCATCCATGCACATGTCGCGTACTTATGCCGCACTGACTGCGTCACAGCCTGTCATTGCCCCACTGGCGCAAGCGTGATCTTTGATTTATCGCAATGCCGAAGAACCGGGGCAGCCAGACGTGGCCGTCCCGGCGCGCCTGTCTTGAAGCTGACCCAGACAGATCGCGCGGCATCAAAGGAGCTATGTCGGACCGATGCGATTTGTGACCACTCCTCTCAGGAACGCGCTGGCGGCCCTCGCTGCTGCCCTGGTAGCGTTTTCGCCGGCCGTCGCATCGGCCCAGAACGGCATGCCGCAGCCTTGGGAGATCAATCTCCAGCCGGCCAATTCCGAAGTGATGACGTTCATTCACTGGTTCCATGACTGGGTGAATGTCCTCATCTTCATCATCACGCTCTTCGTGCTGGCGCTGCTGGTCTATGTCGCCTGGCGCTTCAACGAGAAGCGCAACCCGGTCGCCTCGAAGACGACGCACCACGCGCTGCTCGAGGTCGCCTGGACGATCGTCCCGGTCCTGATCCTGGTCGTGATCGCGATCCCCTCTTTCCGTCTGCTCAAGCTGCAGCTCGAAGTGCCGCAGGCCGACATGACCGTGAAGGTCACCGGCAAGCAGTGGTACTGGTCCTATGAGTACCCGCAGGACGGCGGCAGCTTCGGCTTCGATTCGCTGATGCTCGACGAGAAGCAGCGGGCCGAGGCGATCTCGTCCAAGAAGATCGCAGAATCCGAGGCGCCCCGCCTGCTCGCCGTCGACAACGAGGCGGTCGTGCCGGTCGGCAAGATCGTGCGCGTGCAGGTCACCGGCGCCGACGTCATCCACAAGTTCGCGCTGCCGGCCTTCGGCGTGAAGATCGACGCCATCCCCGGCCGCCTGAACGAAACCTGGTTCAAGGCCGATCGCGAAGGCATCTTCTACGGCCAATGCTCGTTCATCTGCGGCCAGAACCACGCCTTCATGCCGATCGCCATCCGCGTCGTCAGCCAGGAGCGCTACACGGCCTGGCTCGCGGAAGCGAAGCAGAAGTTCGCCAACGCAGCCGACGCCGCCAGCAAGGTCGCCGAAGCGGCCCGCTGAACCCGACATCTTGAAAGAACTCACGCGAACCGCATTCGCAGGAGGAGACGAATTCCATGGCTACCGCGGCTCCCCACGCCCACGGGCATGACGACGCCCACGCCCACGAGCACCACACCCCGACGGGCTGGCGCCGCTGGCTGCTCTCGACCAACCACAAGGACATCGGCACGCTCTATCTGATCTTCTCGATCGTCGCAGGCCTGATCGGCGGCTTCCTGTCGATCATGATGCGCATCGAGTTGCAGCAGCCCGGCCTGCAGATCTTCGCCAACGGCCAGAGCTACAACGTCTTCGTCACCGGCCACGGCCTGATCATGATCTTCTTCATGGTCATGCCCGCGGTCATCGGCGGCTTCGGCAACTGGTTCGTGCCGCTGATGATCGGCGCGCCGGACATGGCCTTCCCGCGCATGAACAACATCTCGTTCTGGCTGACGGTGGCGGGGCTCATCCTGCTGCTGATCTCGATGTTCGTCGAGGGCGCCCCCGGCGCCAAGGGCGTCGGCACCGGCTGGACGATCTATCCGCCATTCTCGTCGACAGGCCACCCCGGCCCGTCGGTCGATTTCGGTATCCTGTCGCTACACGTTGCCGGCGCAGCCTCGATCCTGGGCGCGATCAACTTCATCACCACCATCCTGAACATGCGCGCGCCTGGCATGACCATGCACAAGATGCCGCTGTTCGCCTGGGGCGTCCTGGTCACCGCCTTCCTGCTGCTGCTGGCGCTGCCGGTCCTGGCCGGCGCGATCACCATGCTGCTGACCGACCGCAATTTCGGCACGACCTTCTATGACCCCGCCGGCGGCGGCGATCCGGTGCTCTACCAGCACCTGTTCTGGTTCTTCGGCCACCCCGAAGTGTACATCATGATCCTGCCGGCCTTCGGCATCGTCAGCCACATCATCTCGACCTTCTCGAAGAAGCCGATCTTCGGCTATCTCGGCATGGCCTACGCCATGGTCGCGATCGGCGTGGTCGGCTTCATCGTCTGGGCCCATCACATGTACACGGTCGGCCTGTCGCTCAACACGCAGCGCTACTTCGTCTTCGCGACGATGGTGATCGCGGTTCCGACCGGCGTGAAGATCTTCTCCTGGATCGCGACGATGTGGGGCGGCTCGCTGCGCTTCACCGCGCCGATGGTCTGGGCGATCGGCTTCATCTTCCTGTTCACCGTCGGCGGCGTCACCGGCGTGGTGCTGGCCAACGCCGGCCTCGACCGCTCGCTGCACGCGACCTATTACGTGGTGGCGCACTTCCACTACGTGCTGTCGCTCGGCGCGGTGTTCGGCATCTTCGCGGGCTTCTACTACTGGTTCCCGAAGATGAGCGGCTACATCATCCCGGACTGGATCGGCCGCCTGCACTTCTGGGTCGCCTTCATCGGCGCGAACCTGCTGTTCTTCCCGCAGCACTTCCTCGGCCTGTCCGGCATGCCGCGGCACTATGTCGACTATCCCGACGCCTTCGCCGGCTGGCATTTCTGGTCGTCGATCGGTTCCTACATCTTCGCGGCCGGCCTGCTGATCTGGCTCTTCGGCATCGTCGTCGCCTTCACGAAGAAGGAGCTCGCCGGCAACAATCCGTGGGGCGAAGGCGCGACCACGCTGGAGTGGACCCTGTCCTCGCCGCCGCCCTTCCACCAGTTCGAGACGCTGCCGCGCATCACCGGCTCGGACCACTGAACACACCGGCGGCGGGTCAAAAGCCCGCCGCCGCCCCTCCCCCGAGCGCCTGATCCAGGGCGTTCCGGAGACGGGCGGATCCCGCAAGCGACACCCGGTCGGGGTGTCTTCGAATGTTGAAGTGAACGAGTTTCGATGTCTGCTGCCTTCGATCAGATCACCCAGGCTGACGACGGCGTCTCGCTGAGTTCCCCCGGCGAGGCGCAGGACTTCTTCGCGCTGCTCAAGCCGCGGGTGATGTTCCTCGTGATCGTGACGGCGCTCGGCGGCATGGTCGCAGCGCCCGGCTCGGTCAATCCGGTGATCGGCTTTGCCGCCCTGCTGGCGATCTCGGTCGGCGCCGGCGCCTCGGGCTGCCTCAACATGTGGTGGGACGCCGATATCGACGCGGTGATGGCGCGCACCGCCAGCCGCCCGATTCCCGCCGGCCGCATCCTGCCGTCGGAAGCCCTCGCCTTCGGGCTGACGCTCTCGATCGGCTCGGTGCTGGTGCTCGGCCTCGTCGCCAATCTGCTTTCGGCGGCGATGCTGGCGTTCACGATCTTCTTCTACGCCGTCGTCTATTCGATGTGGCTGAAGCGGGCGACGCCGCAGAACATCGTCATCGGCGGCGCCGCCGGCGCCTTTCCGCCGATGATCGGCGAAGCCGTGGTCACCGGCGATTTCGGCCTGACCTCGATCGTCCTGTTTGCGATCATCTTCCTGTGGACACCGCCCCACTTCTGGGCACTCGCTTTGGTGAAGTCAGGCGACTACGCCCGCGCCGGCATCCCGATGCTGCCGAACGTCGCCGGCCCGGCCGCGACGCGCCGCCAGATCGTCGCCTATACGCTGGTCCTCGCTCCGGTCGCCGTGCTGCCGGCGCTGATGGGCTTTGGCGGGCTGATCTATCTGATCGTCTCGGTCGTCACCGGGCTCGCCATGATCGGCCTGTCGCTGCGCGTGCTGAGGGTCACCGAAGGCGAAGCGGCCAACAAGGCAGCCTATGCCCTGTTCGGCTTCTCGATCCTCTATCTCTTCCTGCTCTTCGCCGTGCTGCTCGCCGAGAACGGCCTCGGCCTGATGTGGGCCCTGCCCAAGGTGCTGGGATGAGCCAGGGCCCGCAGGACAAGAAACAGCAGCCGGCGGCGTTCTCGCCGGAGGACATGGCGCGGCGCAATCGCCGCTCGGTCGCGCTCGCGCTCGTGCTTGGCGGCCTCGTGCTGTTCTTCTTCGTCGTGACGCTGGCCAAGACCGGGCCGGCGATCCTCAACCGGCCGCTGTGACGCGATGAGCACCGCTTCCCGCAACCGCCGCACCGTCCTTGCCTGCAGCGCCGCCGTGCTCGCCATGACCGGGCTCTCCTTCGCCGCGGTGCCGCTCTACAACCTGTTCTGCAAGGTGACCGGTTTTGCCGGCACGCCGATGGTCGGCACCGCCGCCACCGGCAAGACCAGCGACCGCGTCGTCTCGGTCGCCTTCGACGCCAATGTCGCCCCTGCGCTGGGCTGGCGCTTCGAGGCGGAGAGGACCGAGATCAAGGCGCAGGTCGGCGTGACGCAGACAGTGTTCTACAAGATCACCAACACGTCCTCGCGGCCGATGACCGGGATCGCGACCTACAATGTCCAGCCCAACCAGTCGGGCGCCTATTTCGTCAAGATCCAGTGCTTTTGCTTCACCGAGACGACGCTGCAGCCTGGCGAGACCCTGGAAGCGCCCGTGGTGTTCTACATCGATCCCGAGATCGAGTTGAACCGCGAGCTCGCCACCCTGAAATCGATCACCCTGTCCTACACCTACTTCCCGTCGAAGAACGGGCAGCCGGTGGCGGAAAGCAAGGGTGACGGCAACCAATCGAAACTATAAAGCTGCGCAACAAGCGCTGCACTTCTATGGACGCGGAGACTTGAGCACGATGGCCGGGGCCCATACCAAGAACCACGACTACCATCTCGTCGACCCGAGCCCGTGGCCGATCGTCGGCGCCGCCAGCGCGACCATCATGGCGATCGGCGCCGTGATGTGGATGAAGGCGATGCCGGTCGCCGGCATGACCGTCGGCCCTCTGGTCTTCGGCGTCGGCCTGCTCGGCGTGCTCTACACCATGCTCGCCTGGTGGATGGACGTGACCCGCGAAGCCGAGCGTGAGGGGCACCACACCCGCGTGGTGCAGCTGCACCACCGCTACGGCATGATGATGTTCATCGCCTCCGAGGTGATGTTCTTCGTCGCCTGGTTCTGGGCCTATTTCGATGCGAGCCTGTTCACCGGCGAGCACATCCAGTTCGCCCGCGCCGAATTCACCGGCGGGCACTGGCCGCCGAAGGGCATCGAGACCTTCGACCCCTGGCACCTGCCGCTGCTCAACACGCTCATCCTGCTTACCTCCGGCACGACCGTGACCTGGGCGCATTACGCCCTGATCCAGGGCGACCGGAAGAGCCTGAAGCAGGCCCTGTGGCTCACCGTGATCCTCGGCATCCTGTTCACGCTGTGCCAGGCCTACGAGTACTCGCACGCCGCGTTCGCCTTCAAAGGCAACATCTACGGCGCGACGTTCTTCATGGCGACCGGCTTCCACGGCTTCCACGTCATCATCGGCACGATCTTCCTGGCGATCTGCCTGTGGCGCGTCTATCTCGGCCACTTCAAGCCGGACCAGCATCTCGGCTTCGAGTTCGCCGCCTGGTACTGGCACTTCGTCGACGTGGTCTGGCTGTTCCTGTTCGCCTCGATCTACGTCTGGGGCGCCGGTACGCCTGCAGCGCATTGAGGTCCTGGCCGGAAGCGGCCGCGAACCTGACAAGGGGCGGCCGCAAGGCCGCCCTTTCCATTTGAGGAGCCCGCCATGGCGCAGCCGCAGATCACCCCGCCCTCGCCCTATTCGACGGGCCTGACCGGCCGCTGCCCGCGCTGCGGCGAGGGCAAGCTGTTCGACGGCTATCTCAAGCTGAAGCCGCGCTGCGCCGCCTGCGGGCTGGACTTCGCCTTCGCCGATTCGGCCGACGGGCCGGCGGTGTTCATCATGCTGATCGCCGGCTTCTTCGTGCTCGGCCTCGCGCTCTATGTCGAGATCGCCTACACCCCGCCGATCTGGCTGCATCTCCTGCTCTGGCTGCCGCTGGCGCTGATCACCTGCCTCGGGCTGCTCAGGCCGATGAAGGGGCTCGCCGTCGCCTTGCAATATGCCCACAAGGCCGAGGAAGGCAGGTTGAAGAAGTGAGCGGACAGCCTTCCCCTGCCTCCCGGCCGAACCTCCTGCTGCCGGCCGTGCTGACCGTCATCGGTGTCGGCGTGCTCTTCACACTCGGCGCCTGGCAATGGCAGCGCATGGACGAGAAGCGCGCCTTCATCACGCGACTGGAAACGCAGACGCAGGGCCCTGCCGCGCCACTACCGCCAGCTAGCGACTGGCAAAAGCTCGATCCGGCAGCGTTGGACCTGACGCGGTCGACCGCCACCGGAACCTATCTCGACGGCATCGCCGGTGTGCGCACCACCATCGCCGCCGGACCGCCCGGCTCGCGCCAGCTCTCCGGCTTCGGCCGCTGGATCTTCCAGGGCTTCCGCCTGGAGGACGGCGCGACCATCCTGGTCAATCGCGGATTCGTGCCGGAGAGCCGCTTCGCGACGATCACGCCGGCCAGCGGCCAGGCGACGATCACGGGCTTCCTGCGCGCGCCGGAAGCCCGCAACAGCTTCACCCCGGCCGATCTGCCGCAGCAGCGCGAGTTCTACACGCGCGATCCCGTCGCCATCGCCGCGGCATTGGGCCTCGGGACGATAGCGCCCTTCTATCTGGAGGCCGAGCGCCAGGGTGACGGGTTGACGCCGCCTGCCGGCGTCGACGTCAAGGAACTGATCGCACGCATCCCGGACAATCATCTACAGTATGCTCTGACCTGGTGGGGGCTGGCGCTGACGCTGATCGGGGTGTTCGGCGCCTATGCGTGGCAGGCGCGCCGGAAACCCGATCCGGAGAGCCGAGGCGCTCAGACGTGAGAAGGGCAAGGCAGGTTTGCGCAGCCGGACTTTGCCCTCCCCCGCCAACGGGCCTATAGGATCAGCACGACATCAGAGATCATCACCGTGCTGCATATTTCGACCCGCGGCGAAGCGCCGTCGCTCTCCTTTGCCGACGCGCTGCTCGCCGGACTTGCCCGTGACGGCGGCCTCTATCTGCCGCAAGCCCTGCCGCGCTTCAGTGCGCAGGAGATCGCGAGCTTCGCCGGCAAACCCTATGCCGATGTCGCCGAGCGCGTCGTCGGTGCGCTGGCCGATGGCGACATCACCGCTGATGCGCTGAAGGCCATGATCGGCGAGGCCTATGGCACCTTCCGCCATCCGGCCGTCTGCCCGCTCGTCCAGCTCGGCGACAACCTGTTCTCGCTCGAACTCTTCCACGGACCGACGCTCGCCTTCAAGGACGTGGCGATGCAGTTGCTCGGGAGGCTGATGGACCATGTCCTGGCGCAGCGGGGCGAGCGCGCCACCATTGTCGGCGCGACCTCCGGCGATACCGGCGGCGCCGCGATCGACGCCTTCAAGGGGCTGGAGCGCGTCGACGTCTTCATCCTCTATCCGCATGGCCGCGTCTCAGACGTGCAGCGCCGGCAGATGACCACGGTGGAGGCGGACAATGTCCACGCCATCGCGGTCGAAGGCACTTTCGACGACTGCCAGAACCTGGTGAAGGCGCTGTTCAACCACCATGCCTTCCGTGACGAACTGCGCCTTTCCGGCGTCAACTCGATCAACTGGGCCCGCATCGCGGCGCAGGTCGTCTACTACTTCACCGCTGCCGTCGCGCTCGGCGCCCCGCACCGGCCGGTCTCCTTTGCGGTGCCGACCGGCAATTTCGGCGACATCCTCGCCGGCTGGATCGCCAAGCAGATGGGCCTGCCGATCGGCCGCCTGATGGTCGGCACCAACAGCAACGACATCCTGGCACGCACGCTCGAGACCGGCGTCTACGAGATGCGCGGCGTCGCGGCGACGACCTCGCCCTCGATGGACATCCAGATCTCCTCGAATTTCGAGCGGCTGCTGTTCGAGGCGCATGGCCGCGACGGCGCCGCCGTGCGCCGCCTGATGCAATCGCTGGCGCAGTCCGGCCGCTTCGAGATCGCGGCCGAGCCGCTCGCCCGCATCCGCGCCGATTTCGACGCGGTTTCGCAGGACGAGGCTTCGATCGCCAAGGAGATTGGCACGGTCTGGCGCGAGGCCGGCTATCTGCTCGATCCGCACAGCGCGATCGGCGTCGCCGCCGCGCGCAAGCTGCTGGCGAACGATCGGGCGACGCCTGTGGTCGCGCTCGGCACCGCCCATCCCGCCAAGTTCCCCGCCGCCGTCGCCGCTGCGAGCGGCGTCACGCCCGCCCTCCCCGCGCATCTTTCCGATCTGATGGAGCGCAAGGAGCGCTTCAGCCTGCTGCCGAACGACCAAAGCAAGCTCGAACGCTTCATCGCCGAGCGGGCTCGGGCGGTCAGGAGTGCCGCGGCATGACGGCGGCGAAGACCCTCAAGGCCAAGACCGAGAAGCCCCTGGCCGCCAAGCAGGAGGAGGCAACCGGGCACGACCCGGCCGTCAGCCTGACGACGCTGCCGTCCGGCCTGCGCATCGTCTCCGAGCGCATGGCCCATGCCTCCACCGTCTCGCTCGGCATCTGGATCGGTGCCGGCGCGCGCGACGAGCTGCCCCATGAGCACGGCCTCGCCCATCTGCTCGAGCATATGGCCTTCAAGGGCACGGCGCGACGCTCGGCCCTCCAGATCGCCGAGGAAATCGAAAGCGTCGGTGGCGACCTCAACGCCGCGACCTCGGTCGAGTACACCTGCTACACCGCCCGCGTGCTCGGCACGGATCTGCCGCTGGCAGTCGACATCCTCGCCGACATCCTGACCCAGCCCTCGCTCACCGAAGAGGAGCTGGCGCGCGAGAAGGGCGTAATCCTGCAGGAGATCGGCGCCGTCCAGGATACGCCTGACGATCTCGTCTATGACCGTTTCCTGCAGGCGGCCTTCCCGGAGCAGCCGCTCGGCCGGCCGATCCTCGGCACGGCAGAAACGGTGAAGAGCTTCACGCCCGAGGCGATCCGCGCCTATCTCGGCCGGCACTACCATGCCGGCAACATGGTGCTGGCTGCCGCCGGCGCGGTCGACCACGACGAGCTCGTCGCCCTAGCGGAGCGGGCGCTCGCTGACCTGCCGGCGCAGCCCAGCGCTACTCCCGAGGCGCGCGCGCAGGCGAGCTACCATGGCGGCGAAGCCCGTATCGACGGCGACGAGGAACAGGTCCACATCGTCCTCGGCTTCCCCGGCAAGCCCTTCACCAACGGCGCGCACTACCCGCTGCAGATCTTCTCGGCGGTGCTTGGCGGGGGCTTGTCCTCGCGGCTGTTCCAGGAGGTGCGCGAGCGCCGGGGCCTCGCCTATGCGATCGACGCCTTCCACTGGCCCTTCTCCGATTGCGGCGTGTTCGGCATCAGCGCCGGCACCGCACCGGAGGATGTCGGCGAACTCGTCGAGGTCGCGCTCGATTGCCTGAGCCAGGCGGCCCGCGACGTCAGCGAGGTCGAAGTCGCCCGCGCCCGGGCGCAGATGAAGGTCGGCCTGCTGGCCTCGCTGGAAAGCCCCGGCGGCAAGCTCGAGCAGATGGCAAGACAGGTGCTGGTCTTCGGCCGGGCGATCCCGCGAGAGGAGCTGGCACGCCGGCTCGATGCGGTCAGCCTCGCCGATGTGCGCGCAGCCGGTCAGGCCCTGCTCGATGGCGTGGTCACGGTCGCGGCCGTCGGCCCGCTCGACGACCTCGTCCCGGCAACCGCCTTGCGCGCCATGCTGGCGCGAGCAGCCTGACTCCAATGGCCCTCTTCCGCTTCGCCACCGACCCGCCGGCGCGGCCCCTGATCAGGACACAGAACCTGGTCCTGCGCGCCCCGCTCGCTGGCGACTATTCGGCCTGGGTGAGCCTGCGGATGGAGAGCCGGGACTTCCTCACCCCCTGGGAGCCGGTCTGGACCGAGGACGACCTGAGCCGAGCCTCGTTCCGGCTGCGGGTCAAGCGCGCCGCCCGCGAGATCGCGACCGACGAGGCCTATTCCCTGTTCGTCCTCGACAGCCGCTCGGAGGCCCTGCTCGGCGGGCTTACCCTCGGTCTCGTCAGGCGCGGCGTCGCCCAGGCCTGCACGCTCGGCTACTGGATGGGCCAGCGCCATGCCGGCAAGGGCCACATGACCGAGGCGGTGCGCGGTGCGCTCGATTTCGCCTTCTCCGAACTCGCCTTGCACCGCGTCGAAGCCGCCTGCCTGCCGCACAATGAGCCCTCGCGCCGGCTGCTGGAGCGCGTCGGCTTCAAGCACGAGGGCGAGGCGCGCGGCTATCTGCGCATCAACGGCGTCTGGGCTGACCATCTGCTCTATGGCATCCTGGCCTCGGAGCTGCGTCGTCCCGCCGAAACCGATCGCAAGCTGTGAACAGGTTGCCTTGCCCTCGCCACGTCCCGCCGATACCACTGACCACCACGCCTGAAGAGTTCCCCGCAGAGTCCATCTTGTCATCGACGCTCCGCTTCCTCCGGTCCGGCATCGCCGTTTTCGGCCTCCTGATGCTGGTGCTGCTCTCGCTGCTGCGGCCGGCGCTGGCGGTCGAGGCGCAGCGCGTGCCGCTCGACGTGCCGGTGCTCGACCTTACCGATGTGGTCGAGCGCAACAAATCCGATGGCGACGTCATCCAAATCTCAACCGCACCGGGCGCCGACGGCATCGTCAGGCGCATCGCCGTCAGGGCGCGCGAATCGGGGGCGCGACCGGACTGGATCGTCTTCGCGCTGACCAATGATTCCGACGAGCAGATCGACCGGTTGCTGGTCGCGCCGTTCCATCGCCTGATCGGCTCCGGCGTCGTCTGGCCCGATCTCGGTGACCGCCGCATCGAGGCGGTCACCGCGAGCCAGGGACTGCGGCCCGAGCGCGAGGAAGCGCCCGACGCCGACATCTTCCAGATCACGCTCGACCCCGGCACCACCGTCACCTTCGTTGCCGAGCTGAAATCGCCGAACCTGCCGCAGCTCTATCTGTTCGAGCCAGAGGCCTATCGCCAGAAGACTAACGGGCTGACGCTCTACAAGGGCATCATCATCGGCATCGCCGGCCTGCTGGCGCTGTTCCTGACCATCATCTTCGTGGTCAAGGGCGCGGTGATCTTCCCGGCCGCGGCGGCCTTGGCCTGGGCGGTCCTGGCCTATGCCGGCCTGGACTTCGGCTTCTTCCAGCGCATCTTCCCGCTGACCCCGGCGATCGAGCGAATATACCGCGCCGGCGCCGAGGTCGTGCTGGCGGCTACGCTGCTGGTCTTCCTCTTCGCCTATCTCAACCTGTCGCGCTGGCACGTGCGCTACAGCCATATCACCTTCATCTGGATCCTCGGTCTCGCCGGACTTGTCGGCCTTGCGGTGTTCGATGCGCCGATGGCGGCCGGCATCGCCCGAATCTCGATCGCCGCCGTCGCGACGATTGGCTTCGTCCTGATCCTGCATCTCGCCACCCATGGCTATGAGCGAGCGGTGATGCTGATCCCGACCTGGTTCCTGCTGCTAGTCTGGGTGACGGCGGCCGGCTTCACCGTGATCGGCCAGGTCACCCGCGATCTCGTGCCGCCGTCGCTGATCGGCGGTCTCGTGCTGATCGTGCTGCTGATCGGCTTCACCGTGGTGCAGCACGCCTTCGCCGGCGGCGCGCTCGCGCAGGGGCTGGTTTCCGACACCGAGCGGCGGGCGCTCGCCCTCTCCGGCTCGGGCGATCTCGTCTTCGACTGGGACGTCTCCGCCGACAAGATCTTCGTCTCGCCGCAGGCCGAGATCCTGCTCGGCCTCAGCAAGGGCGCGCTCGAAGGCTCGGCCGCGCGCTGGCTCGAGCACATGCACATCGCCGACCGCGACCGCTATCGCGTCTCGCTCGACGCGGTGATCGAGCAACGCCGCGGCAAGCTGCAGCTCGACTTCCGCCTGCGCGCCGCCAATGGCGCCTATCACTGGTTCAGCCTCAAGGCCCGCCCGGTAATCGGCTCGGACGGCGAGGTCATCCGCGTGATCGGCACGCTCGGCGACGTCACCGAGCAGCGCACCGCGCAGGAACGCATGCTGCACGACGCCGTGCACGACAACCTGACCGGCCTGCCCAATCGCGAATTGTTCCAGGACCGGCTCACCGCAGTCTTCGGCTTCAGTCGCGCCGACGACGCCATCCGCCCGACCGTGATCGTCATCGACATCGACCGCTTCAAGCAGGTCAACGAATCGGTTGGCTTCTCGGCCGGCGATTCGATCCTGCTGACGCTGGCGCGCCGGCTCGGCCGCCTGCTCCGGACGCAGGACACGCTGGCCCGCATCGGCGGCGACATCTTTGCGATGATCATCGTCTCGGAGAGCGATCCCGAGCGAATCCTGGCACTGGCCGAACTGATCCGCCGCGCCGTCTCGACGCCGATCACCTTCGCCGAGCGCGAGATCGTGCTGACGCCGTCGATCGGCCTCGCGCTCTTCGACGGCACGCCGACGGCGCGCAAGGACGATGCGCTGAAGAACGCCGAACTCGCCATGGCGCATGCCAAGAACCAGGGCGGCAACCTCGTCGAGGTCTTCGTTCCGGCGATGCGTAGCGACCGAAACGACCGCCTCGCGCTCGAAAGCGACCTGCGCCGGGCGATCGAGCGCGGCGAGATCCAGGTGATGTACCAGCCGATCGTCAGGCTGGAGGACCGGACCATCGCCGGCTTCGAGGCCCTGATGCGCTGGGATCATCCGCGCGAAGGCCGGCTGCTGCCGCAGGACTTCATCTCGATCGCCGAGGAAACCGGGCTGATCGTCGACCTCGGCGTCTATGTGATGGACCGCACCGCTCGCGAGCTCGCCGCCTGGCAGGCCGCGCTCGAAGTCGAGCCGCCGATCTTCGCCAGCGTCAACGTCTCGAGCCGCCAGCTCCTGCGCCACGACCTGCTGCGCGACGTGAAGGCCGTGCTGGCGCGCCGGCGCGTGCTACCGGGCACGCTCAAGCTCGAAATCACCGAAAGCCTGGTGATGGAGAACCCGGAATATGCGGCGCAGATGCTCAGCCGCATCCGCGATCTTGGCGCCGGGCTGTCGCTCGACGATTTCGGCACGGGCTATTCCTCGCTGTCCTATCTGCAGCGTTTCCCCTTCGACACGATCAAGATCGACCAGAGCTTCGTGCGCCAGATGGGCAACGGCAAGCCGCCGGTGATCCTGCGCTCGATCGTCCAGCTCGCCGCCGACCTCCAGATGGACGTGGTCGCCGAGGGCGCCGAGACCGAGTCGGATGCGATCGAGCTCTACCAGCTCGGCTGCCAGTATGCGCAGGGCTACACCTTCGGCCAGCCGATGACGGCGGCGGAGGCACGGCGGCTGGTCGGAGCGTCGAGCTCGTCCTTCGAGGCGGCGTAGAGCGCCGCGTCATTCTCGGGCGGAGCGAACATCCGCGGGGAACCCCTCTCCCGGATGGGAGAGGGGCAGGGGTGAGGGACCGCCGCTGATCATTGGAATGCGACGGGGCTGCTGTGCCTTCTGTGGGTAGGGCGGGCCCTCATCCCTGCCCTTCTCCCACACGGGAGAAGGGTTCCCCGCGCTCTTCATCAGGCGTGCCCGGCATCCTTCGAGAGGAAAGCCTGGTCGATGCCGAGCTTGTTGAGCGCGCGGGCATATTTGGTGTCGAGCGCGTCGTCGAAGAGCAGCGCCTGGTCCGCGGCGCAATGCAGCCAGCCATTGGACTGGATCTCGGATTCGAGCTGCCCCGCACCCCAACCGGCATAGCCGAGCGCCAGAACCGCATTCTCCGGCCCGGTGCCGACGGCGATGGCGCGCAGGATGTCAAGCGTCGCGGTCAGGCAGATGCCGTCATCGATCGGTAGCGTCGCCGATTCCAGGAAGAAATCGGCGCTGTGCAGGACAAAGCCGCGCTTGGTCTCGACCGGCCCGCCGCGCAGCACCTTCATCTTCTCGGCCTGGCTCGGCAAGCGGATCGCCTGGTCGGGCGGTATCACGTCGAGCTGGACCAGCAATTCCGGAAAATGCGTGTCGGCGGCTGGCTTGTTGACGATGATCCCCATCGCGCCGTCCTCGGAATGGGCGCAGAGATAGACGACGCTGCGGGCGAAGCGCTGATCGCTCATGCCCGGCATGGCGATCAGGCACTGCCCGTCGAGATAGCTGCGGCCGCTGATGCGCTGGTTCGACCCGAGATTCATGCCGCCATGCTAGAGCATGATGGGCCGATGTGGGAACCATTTTGGCTCGAGGTTCGATCCCCACCTTCGGAGATGGACCGAACGCTGCCTGGAACGCCGGCCCAGCCTCCGCCGCAATGCTGGCGCAAAGCTGGCGATGCTCGTGCGGATCACAGCACCGGCATCGTCCTCGCAAAACTCGGCTGGATCGCCTAAATCAGACCACGTGAAAACGATCACGGCCCTCCCCCTCTTCGCCGCGCTGGCGCTCGGCGCACCGGCCTCCGCCCAGGAGGCCGCGGTTTCGCCATGGTCGAAGGCCGCCTACTCGTCGATGCGCCTGATCGCCGGCGCCACCGCCCCGTCGGGCAAGCAGCGCGTCGGCGTCGAGATCACGATGTCGCAGGGCTTCAAGACCTATTGGCGCAGCCCCGGCGATGCCGGTGTGCCGCCGGTCTTCGACTGGAGCGGCTCGGAGAATGTCGGCGGCCTCGACGTGCGCTGGCCGACCCCTGAGCGCTTCGAGGACGGCGCCGGCTCCGGCATCGGCTATGTCGGCGAAGTGGTGGTGCCGGTCTCGGTCCAGCCGATCGATCCCGCTCGGCCGGTCACCGTGGTGCTGAAGCTCGACTATGCGGTCTGCGACAAGATCTGCGTTCCCGCCAAAGGTGAGGCCCGCCTCTGGCTCGAGCCCGGCGTCACCTCGGTGACCTCGCCGCGGCTGGAGCAATTCGAGGCGCGGATTCCGCACGCGGTCAAGCTTGGGTCGACCGGCGACCGCTTGTCGATCCTGGAGGTCACGCATAGCGACGCCGCGGTGAAGCTGTCGCTGAAAGCGCCCGAGAGCGGCTCGGTCGACGACGTCTTCGTCGAGGGAGCCGGCATGTGGTCCTTCGGCCGGCCAATGCTGACGCCACAGCCGGACGGCACGGTGATCGCCAAGCTCAAGATCGTCGAGCGCCCCAAGGGCGCGACGGGGCCGACCCCCCTGATCATCACCGTGCGCGGAAAACCGCAGGCGGTCGAGACGAGGCTCGAACTCGACATCGGCACCGCGAAGCCGTAACCCTGCCCTCGAAGCGGCGCACCGCCGCGAGCAGGAGAACCCCCTATGGCGATCAAGGTCGGTGACAAGCTTCCGCAGGCGACGTTTCGCGTGATGACGGCCGACGGGCCGGCGGCCAAGACCTCGGACGAGCTGTTCAAGGGCCGCAAGATCGTGCTCTTCGCCGTGCCGGGCGCATTCACGCCGACCTGCCACAAGAACCATCTGCCCGGCTATGTGAACAAGGCGGCCGAGATCAAGGCCAAGGGCGTCGAGGAGATCTTCGTCACCGGCGTCAACGACGTCTTCGTGATGGACGCCTGGTCGAAGGCGACCGGCGGGGCCGGCGTCATCACCTTCCTCTCCGACGGCAATGCCGACTTCGCCAAGGAGATCGGCCTGTCGATGGACGGCTCGGGCTTTGGCCTCGGCACCCGCTCGCAGCGCTATTCGATGGTCGTCGAGGACGGCGTCGTCACCGCGCTCAACGTCGAGGACGCGCCGGGCAAGGCCGACCTCTCCGGCGCCGAGACGATGCTGAACCAGCTCTGAGCCTCGACATCAACCCCAGTCGTTCTGAGCCCGCGCCACCTTGGCGCGGGCTTTGGTTTTCCAGCACCAAATCCGATCGATCCGATCTGCGCTTGTCATGAGACAGCGCGACAGGCGCTCGTTAGCCTCGCGAAAACATCGAGGAGACGCCGACCATGTCAGAGATCGCCATCCGCCGGCTTACGGCCGATGATCGCGCCGCCTGGGAGCCGCTCTGGCAGGGCTATCTCACCTTCTACAAGGCCTCGCTGACGCCGGAGACGACGGACACCACCTTCTCGCGCCTGACGGGCGGCCAGGAACCGATGGGCGGCTTCATCGCCGAGCGCGACGGCAAGGCTCTCGGCATCGTCAACTATGTGCTGCACCGCACGACCTGGAGCCCGAAGGAAATCTGCTACCTGCAGGATCTCTTCACCAGCGAGGAGGCGCGCGGCCATGGCGTCGGTCGCAAGCTGATCGAGCAGGTCCGGCAGATGGCGGAGACGAAGGGCTGCTTCCGCGTCTACTGGCAGACGCATGAGAGCAATCTGCAGGCGCAGGAGCTCTACGACAAGGTCGCGCAGAAATCGGGCTTCATCGTCTACCGGCAGCCACTGGGCTGACCGGCTGCTCGCCCCGTCCCCGACCATGACCGACCCACTGGTCGGTCGGGGAATCAGCAGCAAATCCGCCACATCGAACCGATTTCGCGGGATGTGAGCGGCTGTTCATTCCCTCGCGCACGGATCGGCGTAAGCCCGCCGACAGGTTGGCTGGGAATTGCCGTGACCTTCGCTTTCGTTCCGCTGGCTGAGCGTATTCAGCGACGGTGAGAGTTGCGTCCGCTCGATGCCCTCGATGCCGTGGCGATAAAGGCTTGCCTTGGCCCGGTCTCCGGGCGGCATCTCAGCCGCCCCTTCATCTTCAGACCATCGCGCATATTCAGCCCAAGAAGCGTGATGTTGACCGCCCCGGCGATCAGCTCCAGCGCCTGAACTACATGGAAAATGCTGTCGAACTCGGCATGGTGAGCCTTGTCCGCAAGGAACAGCGCCGCCGGGATGAGAATCAGGATTCCGTTCGCCGCAATAATCGGCATGCGCCTGGTCTTGGCTCCGACCAGCCCGGCGCGCCGTCCCTTTGCCAAGACGAATCCCGACCCTCCTGCCGCAGCCAGCATCGGCACGAGGAGGAGAAAGCCCCATGGAATAGCCGTCTTGACCGCGACCAGGGTCGCTTCGGAAGCGAACAATTCGGCCAGGACTGTCGAGAGCCAGAACGTCGTGACCGTGAGCAGCGCGACCGCGCCCGCGACGGGATGGATGATCCTGATCATGGTTCCATCACTCCTATATGACATCATAGTGTCAATTTGGTTTCGCATCCCCTATGTCATTTGACATTATGATGTCAAATCGTTTTCATGATGCCTATGAGCGAGGCACGCGACTTCTCCACCCGGGACGCCCTGACCGGCCTCATCCTGATATTGTTCCGGGTGAACAACCTGACGCTGAGCTGGGGCGACAAGCTCGTGGCCCCATTCGGCCTGACCAGCGCGCGCTGGCAAATCCTCGGCGCGATCGTCTTCGCCGAGAGGCCACAGCCAGTGTCGTGGCTCGCCCGCGACCTCGGCGCCAATCGCCAGAACGTGCAGCGCATCGTAAACGACCTGCACAAGGAAGGGCTGGTCGTATTCGCGCCGAACCCGCATCACCGACGTGCCCAGCTTGTCCTGCTCACTGAGAAGGGGCAGCAGGCCTACGCCGCTGCCGTGGCAAGTTACAATCCAAAGGCGGATATTCTGGCAGAAGGGCTTTCAGAGGCTGACCTAGAGGCCGCGCACCGCGTCATGGTCGTCCTGCGAAACAAGCTCGAACGGGAGACCGATGCCGAAGAGCGGGGCTGAGCCGGACACGGCGCGCTCGCCGGATGCGGGCCGATGCGCTGCCGCCACCGAGATTGCATCGACACATTGGTGTGCGTGCATGAACGCCAAGGCGAGGCCGCGGATCACGCCTATATGACAGGCACGCACGCCCGGCGGCTCCGGCCGCCCGGGCGTTCTCCTTTGGCGGAGAAGTCCGCTCCTCGATCGCTCACGAGCATCACGCAATGAAGACAATCGGCTTCCTGTCCTTCGGGCACTGGACTCCCTCGCCACAATCCCAGACCCGCTCGGCTGGTGATACGCTGCTGCAGTCGATCGATCTTGCCGTCGCGGCCGAGGAACTGGGCGCGGACGGCGCCTATTTCCGGGTGCACCACTTCGCCCGCCAGCTCGCCTCGCCCTTTCCGCTTCTGGCGGCGGT
This sequence comes from Allobosea sp. NPDC003192, assembly GCF_050275675.1. Classification (NCBI taxonomy): domain Bacteria; kingdom Pseudomonadati; phylum Pseudomonadota; class Alphaproteobacteria; order Hyphomicrobiales; family Alloboseaceae; genus Allobosea; species Allobosea sp. NPDC003192. The sequence goes on along the minus strand of NZ_JBNNPK010000009.1, from coordinate 65,344 downwards.
CGGCGCCAGGACCAAGCGCATCGAGATCGGCACCGCCGTCATCGACATGCGCTATGAGAACCCGCTCTACATGGCCGAGGATGCGGGGTCGGCCGATCTCATCTCCGGCGGGCGCCTGCAGCTCGGCATCAGCCGCGGCTCACCCGAGCAGGTCATCGATGGCTGGCGCCACTTCGGCTACCAGCCCGCGGAAGGGCAGAGCGATGCCGACATGGCGCGCCGCCATGCCGAAGTCTTCCTCGACGTGCTGCGCGGCGAAGGCTTCGCGCAGCCCAATCCGCGCCCGATGTTTCCCAACCCGCCCGGCCTGCTGCGGTTGGAGCCGCATTCGGAAGGGTTGCGCGAGCGCATCTGGTGGGGCGCCTCCTCCGACGCCACTGCCGTCTGGGCGGCGGAGCGCGGCATGAACCTGCAGAGCTCGACGCTGAAGACCGACGAGAGCGGCGAGCCCTTTCACATCCAGCAGGCCAAGCAGATCCAGCTGTTCAGGCAGGCCTGGAAGGAGGCAGGCCATCAGCGCGAGCCGCGCGTCTCGGTCAGCCGCAGCATCTTCGCCCTGGTCGACGAGCGCGACCGCGCCTATTTCGGCCGCGGCAATCAGAGCGACGATTCGATCGGCTACATCGACGACAGCACGCGCGCCATTTTCGGGCGCAGCTATGCGGCCGAGCCCGACAAGCTGATCGAGGAGCTGAAACGGGACGAGGCGATCGCCGAAGCCGACACGCTGCTGCTGACGGTGCCGAACCAGCTTGGCGTCGACTACAACGCCCATGTCATCGAGGCGATCCTGAAACACGTCGCGCCGGGGCTGGGCTGGCGGTGAGGGTTGGCGCTCCGGCGTGCGCGCCTTCGTAGCGCCGGGTGCCAGAGCTTGTCGTGCCGACGGACCGGTCTGCCGTCGCTCCGCTGTGGACCCACGAAGCGGAGCGAACGGCTGCCTGGAAGCCCGCCTTCATCATGGCCAGACAGGTGCGCCGTCCAGCCCCGCCGTTTCCGGCAGGCCGCAGATCAGGTTCGCATTCTGCACGGCCTGGCCGGCTGCTCCCTTGCCGAGATTGTCGACCACGCCCATCGCGATCACCAGATTGCGCTCCGGGTCGGCTGCATAGCTGACGAAAGCGAGGTTCGAGCCGGTCGCCCATTTGGTCTGCGGCGGCTTGTCGGTCGCGCGGACGAAGGAGCGCCCGGCGTAGAAGCGCCGGGCTGAATCCAGGCATTGGTCCGTGGTGGCGCGGCCGCGGCAGTAGATGGTTGCGAGGATGCCGCGGGTCATCGGCACCAGATGTGGCGTGAACACCAGCCCGGCCGCGCTGCCGCCACTCAGCCGCTCGATCGTCCTGGCAATCTCGGGCATGTGGGTGTGCTTGAGCAGGCCGTAGGGCACCAGGTTCTCGTTGCTCTCGGCGTAGCCGAACTTGCTGTCGCCGCCCCGGCCGGCGCCGGAGATGCCGGTCTTGACGTCGATCACGATATCGCCGGGCTCGATCAGCTTGTCGGCCAGCAGCGGCGCGAGCGCGGTCAGCGTCGCGGCCGGGAAGCAGCCGGGATTGGCGACGCGGGTCTGGCCCTCGATCTGAGCTGGCCAGATATCGGCCAGGCCATAGGCCCAACCGTCGACATAGCGGTGATCGCCGCCGATATCGACGATCTTCACATCCCTGGGGACGCGCGCCAGCACCTCGGCCGAGGCACCCGTCGGCAGTGACGCGAACAGCACGTCGAGCTTCGGCAGGGTCGCAGGGTCCCATTTCTCGATCACCAGGCCCGCCAGCCTGGCCGGCACACCGGGGAAACGGTCGACCAGACGGCTGCCAGCGCTGCTCTCGCCGGCGGCGTAGACCAGATCGAATAACGGGTGGCTCGCGATCAGGCGCAGCGCCTCGCCGCCGCCAAAACCGCTGATGCCGACAATGCCTACGCGAATGTTCATGGTGATGTCCTTTTTTGGGGTTCGGGCAAAAGAAAACCCCCGGAGCCGAGGGCTGCGGGGGATCAGGAATGCGGGCCGGGGCCGTTCCGGCGAGTGGGACCTACAATGAAGCGGTCACCACGCGGAAGGACGCTGATCGACGCGCAGCCAAGAAGCCGCCGCTTGGGTGAAGCGGCGTCGGCGTCGATCGCAAATGGTCCGGTTCCTGAACATGCTCCGGGACACTGTCGCGGCCCATAATCACCGTCAAGCGGAATGTCCGCTTCCGCCCCTCAGCTGCCGTCCCCGGCCCCTCACCGCCCCGGCTTGAACGGCGCCATGCCGGCGCGCGCCAGCGCGTCGGCGCGCTCGTTCATCTCGTCGCCGGCATGACCCTTGACCCATTTCCACTCGATCTTGTGCTGCTTGAGGGCAGCATCGAGGCGCTTCCAGAGCTCCTCGTTCTTGACCGGCTTTCGGTCCGCCGTCTTCCAGCCATTCTTCTTCCAGCCATGGATCCAGCTGGTGATGCCCTGGCGCAGATACTGGCTGTCGGTATGGAGCGCGACGGTGCAGGGCCGGGTCAGCGTCTCCAGCGCGGAGATCGCCCCCATCAGCTCCATGCGATTGTTGGTGGTCAGCGCCTCGCCGCCGGAAAGCTCGCGCTCCTTGCCCTTGTAGCTGAGGATCGCGCCCCAGCCACCCGGGCCGGGATTGCCCGAGCAGGCGCCGTCGGTCCAGATCTCGACGGGATCGCTCATCGCCGCAGCCCATACTCGCGCGCATCGCTCACCCGCTGGTGGAAAGCGAGCTTGCGGTCGTATTCGAGCGGATCGAGCGGCTTGACCAGCGCACCCGGCGGCACGTTCAGCCAGTCGACCAGCCTCGTCAGCAGGAAGCGCAGTGCCGAGCCGCGGCAGAGCGCCGGCAGCGCGCCAACCTCGGCGTCATCGAGCCGGCGCACGCTCTCGTAGCCCGCCAGCATCGCCTGGCCCTTGGTCAGGTTGAACGAGGCGTCGGCCTCGAAACACCAGGAATTCAGGCAGATGGCGAGATCGTAGGCGAAGGCGTCGGTACAGGCGAAATAGAAGTCGATCAGCCCCGACAGCCTGTCCTTGATGAAGAAGACATTGTTCGGGAAGAGATCGGCGTGGATCACGCCGCGCGGCAACCCTTGCGGCCATGACCGTTCATGGGCCTCGATCTCGGCCATGACGCGGTTGGCGAGGCCAGGCGAGACGGTGTCGGCGGCGGCCCCGGCCCGCTCGGCCAGCGGCCGCCAGTCGGGCACCGAGAGGGAATTGGCCCGCTCCATCGGAAAATCGGCGCCGGCCTGATGCAGCAGCGCCAGGCCGCGACCGAGCTCGGCGCAATGCGTCACGTTCGGGCGCCTGACCGAAAGCCCGTCGAGGAAGGTCACGATCGCGGCGGGCCGCCCGGCGAGGCGGCCGACAGCCGAGCCGTTCAGCGCCTTGACCGGCTGCGGGCAGATCAGCCCGCGCGCCGCCAGATGCTCCATCAGGCCGATGAAGAAGGGCAGGTCAGCAAGATCGACCCGCTCCTCGTACAGCGTCAGGATGTAGAAGGCCTTGCTGGTGTGGAGCAGGAAGTTGGAGTTCGAGACGCCCTCGGCGATGCCCTTCACGGAGAGCAGGTCGCCGATGCCGTAGCCGGCCACGAAGGCAGCCATCTCCTCATCAGGTACTTCGGTGTAAACGGCCACGCTAAACTCTGAAGCTCACTCGGCTGCGGTCGGGGTCGGCTCGCGCAGCTCGCGCGGCAGCGGGAAGAAGACGCTCTCATCGGCAGTCGAGACCGTCTCGACCGTGACCTCGTAGCGCTCGGCAAAAGCGTCGATGATCTCCTCGACCAACACCTCGGGCGCGCTGGCTCCGGCGGTGATGCCGAGACGGCGGATCGCGCCGAAGAGCGACCAGTCGATCTCGTCGGTGCGCAGGACGAGGCGGGAGACCGGGCAGCCGGCGCGCTCGGCGACCTCGCGCAGCCGCTGCGAGTTCGAGGAATTGGGCGAGCCCACCACGATCAGCCCGTCGACCAGCGGCGCGACGCGCTTGACCGCCTCCTGCCGGTTGGTGGTGGCGTAGCAAATGTCCTCTTTGTGCGGAGCGATCAGCGCCGGAAAGCGGACCTGCAGGGCCTGCACGATCTCGCGGGTATCGTCGACCGAGAGCGTGGTCTGCGTGACATAGGCGAGCTCCCTGCCCTCGGGCGGGGTCAGCCGTGCCACATCCTCGCGCGTCTCGATCAGCGTGATCGCGCCGTCCGGCAGCTGTCCCATCGTGCCGATCACCTCGGGATGGCCGGCATGGCCGACCAGGAGGATGTGCCGGCCGCGCTTGTGATGAACCTCGGCCTCGCGATGGACCTTGGTGACCAGCGGGCAGGTCGCGTCGATGGCGAAGAACTGGCGCGACTGCGCCTCGGCGGGCACGGATTTCGGCACACCATGGGCAGAGAAGATCACCGGCCGCGTCGCATCGGGCACCTCGGACAGCTCGGCGACGAAGACAGCTCCCTTCCGCTTCAGGGACTCGACCACGTATTTGTTGTGCACGATCTCGTGTCGCACATAGACCGGCGCGCCATGGAGGGCGAGCGCCTTCTCGACGGCGTCGATCGCCCTGACCACGCCGGCGCAGAAGCCGCGCGGGGCGCAGAGCAGGATGTCGAGCGGCGGCTTGGCGGTCACTGGGGCGCTGGTTCCGAGACGGTCGCGCCTTCTTTCGGTCTGGCGGCTTCGATGTCAAGAAAGCCCGACGCCGCAAGCGCATGGCCGACGACGCAAAGCGCCTCTCGCAGGATGCGGCGGCAGGCCCTACATTACACGTCACCGGCCATCGCCTCCGCGCGGCCCATCTTCGCTTCAGCACGAGTTCCTGCATGGCCGATGCCGCTTCGCATGCCAGCTATCTGCCGCCGATCCTGACCTTCTGCGCCGGCGCGGTGATCGCGGTGCCGCTGTTCCGCCGCTTCGGCCTGTCGGCGGTGCTCGGCTACCTCGCCGCTGGCATCGTGATCGGACCTTCGGCGCTCGCCGTGATCAAGGACCCGGACACGGTGCGCAGCACCGCCGAGATCGGCGTCGTGCTGCTGCTCTTCCTTGTCGGGCTCGAATTGCAGCCGGAACGGCTCTACTCGATGCGCAAGGACATCCTCGGCGCCGGCTTCGCGCAGATGCTGCTGAGTGCGGCAGCGATCGGCGCCGTCGCCTGGAAGCTCGGGCTCAGCCCCGCTGGAGCATTGGCCGTCGGATTGGCGCTCGCCCTCTCCGCCACCTCGATCGCGCTGCAATTGCTCGAGGAGCGCGGCGACGGCGCCGAGCCCTATGGCAGGCGCTGCTTCTCGATCCTGCTGTTCCAGGACATCTCGATCGCGCCGATGCTGGCCCTGCTGCCGCTGCTGGCGACGACCGAGGCGGCCCATGGCGGCGGCTCCGCCAAGGCGCTGACGGGCCTAGGGCTTGCCCTGCTCGCCATCGCCGCCGTCGTGCTCGCCGGCCGCTATGCGCTCAACCCCTTCTTCCGCCTGCTGGCCAAGGCCGGCGCCAAGGAGGTGATGACGGCCGCCGCGCTGCTGGTCGTGCTCGGCGCGGCGCTGCTGATGGAGAAGGTCGGCCTCTCCATGGCGATGGGCGCCTTCCTCGCCGGCGTGCTGCTGGCGGATTCGCATTTCCGGCACGAACTCGAAGCCGATATCGAGCCGTTCCGCGGCGTGCTGCTCGGCCTGTTCTTCATGGCGGTCGGCATGTCGATCGACCTCAAGCTGGTCGCAGAGAACGCACTGCTGCTGGCGCTGGCGGCCCCGCTCCTGGTGTTGTTCAAGATCGCCGCGGCGGCGGCGATCCTGCGCGCCTCCTGCTCCTCGACGAGCGAGGCGATCCGCGCCGGCGCCCTGCTCTCGCCGGCCGGCGAGTTCGCCTTCGTGCTGCTGCCGCTCGCCGCATCGCTCAACCTGCTCGACGAAAAGCAGGGCGCGCTCGCGATGGCGATCGCCGCGCTCAGCATGCTGATCGGCCCGGTCGCCGCCAAGCTGATCGACATCTGGCTCGCGGCCCACGCGCCGCCGACGGAGGAGATCGAGGAGACCTTCGACGGCGTGACGCCCTCGGTGCTGGTGATCGGCTTCGGCCGCTTCGGCCAGGTGGTGACGCAGGCGCTGCTGCTGCAGCATCTCGATGTCACCATCATCGATTCCGACATCGAACGGATCCGCTCGGCCGCGAAGTTCGGCTTCAAGATCTACTATGGCGACGGCACGCGGCTCGATGTGCTGCGCGCCGCCGGCGCCGGCAAGGCCAAGGTCATCTGCGTCTGCATCGACGATCGGCAGGCGGCGCTGCGCATCGTCGAGATGGCCAAGGTGGAATTCCCGGCCGCACGCATCCACGCCCGTGCCTATGACCGCGTCCATGCGATGGACCTGATGCGCGCCGATGTCGACTACCAGATGCGCGAGACCTTCGAATCGGCGCTCGGCTTCGGCCGGGTGACTCTGGAGGCGCTTGGTCTCAGCTATGAGGAAGCGAGCTTCGTGATCGAGCATGTGCGCGATCGCGACGCGCAGCGCATGGAGATTCAGTTCAGCGAGGGCATCGCCGCCGGCCTCGACAAGGTGCCGCGCGTCACGCCCGAGCCTATCGTCGCCCCGAAAGGCAAGTCGAAGGCGCTCACCAAGGAGACCCAGGAGGTCATCGAGGATGGCGGCGCCGAGGTCGCGGTCGGCGGAGTCGGGGAGCCGGCCGAGTGAACGCACCGCAAAAGCCGCAACAGGCCGTCTTCGTCAGCGGCTCGACGCTGCGCCATGTCGCGGTGATGACCGGCACCGCCTCGGTCGGCCTGATAGCGATCTTCGTCGTCGACTTCCTGTCGCTGCTCTATGTCTCGCGCCTCGGCCGGCCCGAGGCGACGGCCGGCGTCGGCTATGCCACGATCGTGCTCTACCTGATGGTCTCCTTCAATGTCGGGCTGATGATCGCCGTGACCGCGCTGACGGCGCGGGCGCTCGGCGCCGGCGACCGCGAAGGCGCGCGCCGCATCGCCGGTTCGACCCTTGCCGCGACGACCATCTGCGGCCTGCTCCTGAGCGTGATCATGCTGCCGCTGCTGCCCTGGCTGCTGCCGAAGCTCGGCGCGCATGGCGAGTCGCTGGCCGTCGCGACCTCCTTCCTCTGGATCACCCTGCCCTCGAATGCACTGATGGCGCTCGGCATGGGCCTCTCCGGCGTCCTGCGCGCGGTCGGCGACGCCAAGCGGGCGATGTATGTCACCCTGGCCGGCGGCATCGTCACGGCCGGGCTCGACCCGCTGCTGATCTTCGGGCTCGGGCTCGGCCCGGACGGCGCCGCCTGGGCGACCGTGTTCTCGCGCATCGTCTTCCTCGCCGTCGGCTTCCAGGGCGCGCTGCGCGTGCACAAGATGATCGCGCGCCCGAGCTTTGCCGCGCTCCGCCGCGACGTCAGGCCGACCTTCGCGATCGCGGCGCCGGCGATCCTCACCAATCTCGCCAATCCGATCGCCAATGCCTGCTTCTTCGGCATCATCGCCCGCTTCGGCGACCAGGTGATCGCGGCCAGCGCGATCATCGACCGGCTGGTACCGGTCGCTTTCGGCGTACTGTTTGCGCTCTCGGGGGCCGTGGGGCCGATCCTGGCGCAGAATTGGGGCGCGCAGCGCTATGACCGCATGCGCCGGGCGTTGACCGATTCCGTCGGCTTCGCCGCGGCCTACGTCGCCGTCGCCGGGCTACTGCTGGCACTGCTGCGCCATCAGATCGCCGCGCTGTTCGGGACCGGCGGCGAGACCGCCGAGCTCGTCGCCTTCTTCTGCCTGATCGCCGGGCCAATGTGGCTCTTCGTCGGCGCGCTCTTCGTCGCCAACGCCGCCTTCAACAATCTCGGCATGCCGTTCTACTCGACCCTGTTCAGCTGGGGCCGCGCCACGCTCGGCACGGTGCCGCTCGCCTGGCTGGGCGCGCAATATGCCGGCCCCAAGGGCGCTCTCGCCGGCGCGGCGCTGGGGGCGGTGCTGTTCGGCATCGCCGCGCTCGTCACCGCCTATCGCGGCATCAGCAGGCTGGAAAACGCGGCGCAGGCCGCTGCCAAGCAGTCGCTTGCCTGACGGCGACCTGCTGCTATCGTCGATGTCGTGAGTTGGCGGGCTGGTCCCGCAGGAACCGGATCCGACCGGGCTCGAACAGCCTGGCCGGTGAATCCGTCTCCATGCTTCTAAGGGGAGAGCGCGCCATGATGAACCTGTTCGAGATGATGCAGTCGGCCCAGAACGGCCAGGCCATGCAGAACCTGGCGCGCCAATACGGTCTCTCGATGCAGCAGACTCAGGCGGCGCTCGACGCGCTGCTGCCGGCCTTCACGATGGGTTTGCAGCGCCAGACCCAGAACCCCTACGCCTTCGGCAACCTCGCCCAGATGATGACGGCGACGCCCTTCGGCCAGATGTACGACAGCGACGGCGACGGCATTCCGGACCGGGCGATGCCGCTCGGGCAGGACGTGATGACCCAGCTCTTCGGCTCGAAGGAGGTCGCCAACGCCGTCGCGGCTCAAGCCGCAGCGACGAGCGGTGTCGGCATGGCGATCCTCAAGCAGATGCTGCCGGTGATCGCCTCGATCCTGATGGGCGGACTGTTCAAATCGGTGAACAACCAAGGGCTCGGCGGCATTCTCGGCCAGTTCGCCGAGATGATGCGCGGCCAGATGCCGGGCATGCAGCCTCAAACCCAGCAAGCGAACAACACCGCCAACCCCTGGGAGCAGATCCTCGGCGGCATGTTCGGCGGACAAAGGCCGCCAGCGGGCCAGGGCCAGGGCAGCGGCCCCTTTGGCGGCGGGATGCCCGGCATGCCGACCGACATGGGCGCGATCTTCGGCCAGATTCTCGGCGGCATGTTCGGCGGTGCGCAGGGACAGGCGCCGCAGAGCAGTCCGCAGCCCGCGCCGAAATCGCGCCGCCCCGCTCCTCAACCCGAGCCGGAGGAGGCCTCGCCGTCATCGGGTGAGGCCAGCCCGGGCTCGATCGGACTCGATGCGCTCAACCAGATGTTCGAGCATGGCCGCCAGGTCCAGTCGAGCCAGCAGGATGCGCTGCGCTCGATCTTCGAGACCATGCTCGGCGGCGGCCAGCGCAAGGGCTGAGCCCATACGCAAACGGCCACCGAAAGGTGGCCGTCATCAAATTCGGTGATGCCGTTCATGCTCAAGCCCGGCGGCGTTCATCCCATTCGTAAACCTCGTCGGCGACCGAGGTGTCTGCCAACGCCACGGCATCGCCGCCGGTGCGGAAGCTGGCGACCAGCTGGTTGAGCCGCCCGATCTGGCCGCTCAGCGAAGTCGCGGACGCAGCGCTCTCCTCGGCCAGCGCGGCATTCTGCTGGGTCATCTCGTCCATATGGGCGACGGTCTGGCTCATCTCGTCGATGCCGTTCGCCTGCTCGGCCGCGGCCGCCGAGATATCCGAAACCGTGGCCGAGACCTTCCTGGAAGCCTCGACGATCCGGCTCAGCGCCTCGCCGGCGGCCCGCACCAGCCCGACGCCCTGCTCGACCTCCGCGCCCGACTCGCCGATCAGCGTCTTGATGTCCTTGGCGGCGTCGGCCGAGCGCTGCGCCAGCGTCCTGACCTCGGAGGCGACGACGGCAAAGCCCTTGCCGGCATCGCCGGCGCGAGCCGCTTCCACAGCGGCATTCAGCGCCAGCAGATTGGTCTGGAAGGCGATCTCGTCGATCACCGAGGTGATGTCGGAGATCTTGCGCGAGGTTTGCTCGATCCGCGCCATGGCGTCGACCGCCTGGCCAGCGACCGCCCCGCCATTCACCGCGACATCCGTCGCCTCGTTGGCAAGCTGCACCGCCTGCCGCGAAGCCTGGGCAGACGCCTTGACCGAGGCGGCGAGCTGCTCGGTGGTGGCGGCCGTCTCTTCCAGCGAAGAAGCCTGCTCCTCGGTGCGCTTCGACAGATCGGTCGCGCCGGAATTGATCTCGCGCGCAGCGCTGCCGACATCGACCGAGGTCGCCTGAATGGTCGCGATCGTCTGCGCCAGATGGCTGACAGCAGCGTTGAAGTCCTGCTTCAGCGCCACATAATCCGCGGCCACCTCTTCGTCGACGCGGGCGCTGAGATCGCCCTGCGACAACCGGGTCAACCCTTCCGCCAAGGCCTTGACCACGATCGCCTGCTCCGCCGCGAGGCGCTGCTGCACCACGGCTGCATCCGTGCGCTCGGCTTCGGCGGCGAGGCGTTGGCGCTCGGCAGCGCTGCGTCCGGCTTCGGTTTCGCTCTCAAGGCGCTGGACGGCGAGGCCGTTCTCCCTGAACACTTGGACGGCGCGGGCCATTTCGCCGACCTCGTCCTTGCGGTCCTGGCCCTCGATCTCGGCGGCATAGTCGCCCCTGGCGATCTGGCCCATGCGGAGCTTGAGCCGCTCGAGCGGGCGGGTGATGGCGGCGCCGGTGAGCAGCGCGCCACCAAGCAGACCGAGCAGGGTGCCGGCGATACTGAGGCCGATCGCGACCATGGTGACGCGGTGCGCATCCGCCGCCAGCACGTCCGAGGTCGCCTCGGTGTCCTTCTTGATCTCGTCATTGATCTTGGCCGCTGCGCCGGCGATCTCGCTGATCGTCTTGTCGAGCTGCGACATGATCGAGAGTGCCGGCAGGTCCTCGTCGCGGCTGGCCTGGGCGATGATCTGGTCGATGTCGGATTTGGCCGCCTGCAGACGCCGGCTCAGTTCGTCGAAGCTCTCGGCCCGTTGCGGAAAGCTGATCTTGGCTTCGACCAGCGCCTGGAGCGAGGCCGTATAGGCGGTCTTCACCTCCTCGATGCTGGTCGCGTTCTGCTTCATGAATTCGGGATAGGCGATCGCCTGGTAGAGATTGCCGACGATCTCGCCCATGGCGCTGGCGGCGCGCGCCGAGTCGAGGATGGCGGCTGCACGCTGCGAGACCAGATCCGAATAGGTCTTCTCGATCCTGCCGAATTCGAGCGCGCCATAGACGGCGGAGCCGACACCGATCGCTCCCATGACGAGCATCGGAATGGCGATCTTGGTCCTGATCCTGAGATCATGCAGGCGGAAGCGAAAGCGTCGCATGGAAAACCCCGGGGCGAGGGATCGGGGCGCCGGAGTCGGCGCAATGCGGCGCAAATGTGGTCGAACTTGCTGAATGAAGCGTTACGCTACGGATTCAGCCGTTAACGATGGCTTCCGGACCGTCTGCCGAGCACAAAAAAGGGCGGCAGCCGAAGCCGCCGCCCGCAGGGACGCGTCACGCCAAGGGGTCAGGCGTTGCACGCGATCTTGATGTCCTTCGCGCCCGGCCGCGCCGCGGCCTGGATCACCACAGGCCGTCGAAGCCCGACCTCTCGCCGGCTCGCGGCCACGGCCTGCTGTTGATCCGAGCGGGCCTGCAGAACACTCGACGGGTCGCTCAGCCAGGAGACCGCAAGCGCGCCGTCGATGTCGGAGCGGACGAGGCCGATATCCTTCAGCCCGCGCTCGTCGAGTTCGCTGAGACGCATCACTTCGCGGCGGTGCACGATGGCGCGCACCAGATTTTTCGTGCCCGTGACCGACTGGGCGGCAGCACGCGCCGCGCCGCCGGAAACGGCAGACAAGGTCTTCGTGACGAAGGTCATGACCAGCATGACAGCCTCCTCGGGGTTGGACGGTTCATGCTCCACCCGGATCGCGACATCGGCCGGCAGGAGCGGGACAGTGACCAAACGATAACTCTGCGCTGGTCATCAGCCAAACGAATGATTATGATGCTTGACACAACCGATCTTGATGAACCTCTGGGAGGAGGCCGGCATGGCCCATGTGCTCGACGCCGATCAGCTCAAGACCTTCGTCGCCATCGCCGACACTGGCTCCTTCACCCGCGCCGCCGAGATCGTCTTCAAGACGCAATCGGCGGTTTCGATGCAGATGAAGCGGCTGGAAGAGCGCGTCGGCCGGCCCCTCTTCGGCCGCGACGGACGCCATGCCAAGCTGACCGAGGATGGCGAGCGCCTGCTCGATTATGCCCGTCGGATCGTACGGCTGAACCTCGAATGCGTCGCCAGCTTCACCGAGGCCGATCTCAAGGGCCGGATCCGGCTCGGCGTGCCCGACGATTATGCCGACCGCTATCTGCCGGAAATCCTGGCGCGCTTTGCCCGCTCCAATCCGCGCACCGAGGTCACCGTGGTCTGCGAGCCGACGCCGATGCTGGCGGACCGGATCGGCTCGGGCGACATCGACCTTGCGATCATCACCCATGTCGAGGGTCGCGGCCAGGGCGAGATCATCCGGATCGAGCCGCTGCTCTGGGTGACCTCGGCCCGGCATTGCGTGCATGAGGAGGACCCGTTGCCGCTGGCGCTGGGACGGCCGACCTGCAACTGGCGCCAGGCGGCCGTCGAGGCGCTGGAGAGCAAGGGCCGGCGTTTCCGCGTGCTCTATGCGAGCTGGAACTCGACCGCGGTCGGCGCGGCGGTGGTGGCAGGGCTCGCCGTCTCGGTGCTGCCGGAAAGCGCGGTCCGGCCCGGCATGCGCATCCTGGGGCCGGCGGAGGGCTTCTCGACCCTGCCCTCCTGCAAGATCGGCCTGCTACGGACCCGCCACGACCCGTCGATCCTCTCGAACGCGCTCGCCGAGCACATCATCCAGAGCCTGGACAACCTGCAGAGCTTCAAGGTCGCGGCGGAATAGGTTGGGGCGCAGGAGTCGATCAAACCTTACGGTAGCTCAGCTGCATCGTGTATTCATAGAATTGCTGACTGACCAAGCCCCACTTTGCAGCAAAACTGGGGAAAATCGGGTCGTGAGTTGCCTTGACTGAAACAAGGACACCACTGTCACCTTCATTCGACAGCATCGCCTTGGCTTGAGCCTCCTCCGTTCCCTGAAAAACGTTCGTCAAACCCGGCCCCCAAACGATTTTGCCATTCACGAGAGAGAAGGTCCCCAAGCGCAACTCCGTCGTCGCGATCCCGGGGAGCAGGAGTGCCATACGACCGCTGATCTCCTGGATTGCGGTGCCGGCACAACCGCCTCCTCCGTCCTTGCAGTTGGCCAGGGCCAGCGCTGCCGAAGTGGTGAAGCGCTTGAGATCGCGCTGGAAAATGATCCGCAGCGAAAGATCGACGGCTCCGGCCATCATCACGAACATGATGACGACGATCAGGCCGAACTCGACAGCCGCAACGCCACGCTGATCCCGAACCAGACCACGCGACCCCATTTCGCGGCCGCTGATCGAAAAGCACCGCGACCAGACACCGCGCCAACCGCGCGACCGGCGTGCTTCCCGGCTTGGCAGATCGAAATCCGGCTCGTCGCCTGTACCGACTTCAGCGCCCCTGCAGCGATTGTCGCTCATGCCGGCCTCATGAATAGCGCTTGGCCCCGGACCCACAATTGCGGCAATCCGGGAACAATCGTGATGACCGGCGCACGCGCACGGATCAGCGTCATCTCTCCTGCGCCGCCGGCAGTAAAGACCGTCCCGGCAACCGCCTGGCCCGGCGCATAGTTTTTCAACGGCTGCATCTCGAGCAGAAGCTTGGTCGCGCAGCTGTCCATCAGCAGCAGTCGATCGCAAATTCGCTCCGAGACCACAGTTCGGTTGTTGGCGTAGGTCGCGGCCGTATTGCCGGTTGCAGCATCTGCGAGGGCATTTTCCAGATTCAGCTGCGACAGGAACAACAGCGCAAACTGGAGGATCGCCATCAGCACCGTCAGGAACAGCAGGCCGATGAGCCCGAACTCGACAGCGGTCGCGCCGGCATTGTCATTCCTGAATGCACGGGCTCTCCGACGCAGCATCCGCCGGAAGTGACCCGAGACTGACACCAAGCCATTCGTGCCGACAGCAGCAGGCCGATCGCCATGCCGAACCGCGCTTCGCCAGGGAGGGAGCAGCTTCATCTCGGACTCCCGGTCACGGGCACTTGCCGCTGCAGAAGCGGATATAGTCAAGCAGGCCGCCATAGGTATCTTCGCGACCAGCTGCCTGGAAGTAGATGCGATAGGTACCCTTCGTCGCGACCGTCAGCGAGATCTTGCGCTCGGTCCACTTGTCGGTATGCACGCAGACATCGACCAGGTCGGCATGGTCGTTCTTGTCGACTGTGACGGCATCATACCCGCTCGACTTCTTGCGCTGGATGAAGACCTCGATACGATTCGTCTGCTCTTGCCAGGTTGCCGCCTTGAGCTTGTCCCATACCGCCTTTGTATCTGTCTTGTAGGCGCACAGAGTCTGGCCCGCATAGGCGGAGTTGCGCTCTCGCGCGATATACCAGTAATTCAACTCGTAATTGCCCGGCGCGAGATCCTTGAACTCGCGCCACATATTAGAATTTGTCTTGCATCCTGACGTGTAGCAGTGCGAATCTAGCTCTGCGAAGAAATTTCCGAAGCGGATCGTATTGGCCGCGAGCTCTCGAATGCCGTTGATCTCGATGCCACCCTTACCGCTTTGCGTCGTCCAACCGTTCCAATTGTTCAATACGCTCCAGCTATTCGAAGCTACATTATGGTAACTCTCGAACGATTCTGTAAACAGAACCTTATTTTCTGGCACGAGAACGGCAAGTTTAGTGCAATCTCGAGTGACATTCAGCGAGACCTGGCTGTAGCCGACGATCCCCGCGAAGATATTCTGACTATAGCCAGCAGCAGTGATCGTGACGATCTCGCCTGCGATGGCCGCGCCTGTGGTTGTCTCGGTCAGATTATCGCTCGCGATCTTTTTGACCGCGAGATCTTTGACAACAGGGCTGTAATCCTTCTTCGGATCGGCGCCGGACTGCATCGACTGATACCGGATTTCCTGTACCGCCTGCTGGCAAGCGAGTTCTATCGCACTCGCCATGCGCTGATGCCGCGCTGCAGCGCGGCTAAGGTCGATGCCTCCGCCGACTGCCAGAGCAATCGCCGGCAGGGTCAAGCCGAAGGTCATGGCGGTCACTCCGCGCACATCCTTCAGGAAAGATCCGATCAGGCCGGACATTGGAGAGCCTCGCAAACGGTACAGGCGAGCGACGGGACGATTGCCCGAACGCTAGGCGCGACGCGATTGAGAAAACCTTTCAGGGACCTGTGAATGTCTCTGGTATCGCTGGGAAACTCGCCCGATCGCACGATCTTCGGGCGGTATGGTAAAATGCAGTTAAAACTGACTGGAGAGTCGAAACGCGGGCGCAGCGAACCGTGCTGCGGCGTGTGAGCACGAACTCGCGCTATTGGAGCCCCGGCAGGATGCCAGCGTACTTGGCCTCCACCAACGGACCGATCTGCCGGATCGTCGCGATCGCCGCGATAGAGACGAAGAACGCGATGAAGCCGTACTCGAGTGCGGTCGCGCCGCGGCGATCGCGCAGGAAGTCGAGGGCCAAGGCGGAGAAGCGTTCCATGCGCCCAGATTAGCGCCAAACTCCGGACGATTGGTTAATCCGAAGCGTGAAACGCGCCGTTACGGACGAATATCCGGCCTGAGCCGCCGATCAGCACGCGAGTTCCGGGAAAACCGGCTCGACCTTGCCGCCCCAGGCGCCCTGCTCACGCACGGCCAGGCGTTCGGCGAGCGTCCGCCCGCTCTGGGCGATCGCGACGATCGGCTCGAGATAGATCGTCTCGTCACGCCCCTGCTCATCCAGCTGAGCTCGCCGGGCGAGGCCGGCGCGCGACAATTCGATCACCTCGCGGGCGAGTTCGCGCAGCGGACGGCTCCCGATCCGGCTGTTGAGCCCCGCCTTCGGGACCGTGTCACGCAGTTCCTGCCGGTCCTCAGCGCTCCAGCCCTTGACCAGATCCCAGGCGGCCGCGAGCGCGGCATCGTCATAGAGCAAGCCCACCCAGAAGGCCGGCAGCGCGTTCAGCATCTCGACCGGGCCGGCATCGGCGCCACGCATCTCGATATAGCGCTTCAGCCGCGCCTCAGGGAACAGCGTTCCGAGGTGATTGACCCAGTCCGACATGGTCGCACGCTCGCCGGGAAGCCGCGCCAGTTTGCCGGCGAGCAGATCGCGGAAGGAAGCACCGGCGACGTCGTGATAGGTATCGCCGCGCTTGACGAAATAGAGCGGCACGTCGAGCGCCCAGTCGACATAGGCTTCATAGGACATGCCCTCATCGAAGGCGAAGGGCAGCATGCCGGAACGGGCGTTGTCGGTGTCGCGCCAGATCTCGGAGCGCATCGACTGGAAGCCGTTGAGCCGCCCTTCGCTGAACGGCGAGGCGGCGAAGAGCGCCGCCGCCAGCGGCTGCAGGGCGAGCGAGACCCGCAGCTTGCGCACCATGTCGGCCTCGCTGGCAAAGTCGAGGTTCACCTGGACGGTACAGGTACGGAACATCATGTCGAGGCCGCGCGTGCCGACCTTGGGCATGTAATTCTTCATGATCTGATAGCGCCGCTTCGGCATCATCGGCGTCTGGTCGCGGGTCCAGAGCGGCGAATGCCCGAGTCCGAGGAAACCGATGCCGTGCGGCTCGGCGACCGCCTTCAGATCGGCGAGGTGCTGGTCGAGCTCACGGGCGGTCTCGTGCACATTTGCAAGCGGTGCGCCGGAGAGTTCGAACTGCCCCCCCGGCTCCAGCGAGATCGCGCCGCCGCCATCGGGGCCGGCGAGACCGATGACATGGCCGGCATCGAGGATCGGCTCCCAGCCGAGACGCGCCTGCATGCCTTCGAGCAGTTGCCGGATGCCGCCGCTGCGACCAGCCGCAGCGCCCTCATAGGGAACCGGGCTGAGATCGTCGCGATAGAACGGGAACTTCTCGTGCTCGGTGCCGAGCCTGAATTCGGAAGCCGGCTTTTCACCCTGCGCGATCCAGCCGACGAGTTCGGCCTTCGAGCTGATCGGAGTCGAATCGGATACGTCGCGGGCCATGGGCGCTCCGGAATGCATGCACCGGCGCCCCGCCTGCCGATTTGGGCAGGCGGGGAATGCGCCGGATCGAACGGTGCGACACGACAAGCGGGTGCGGACGCCCGCCGCGCCATGCGCTGAGGAGCGCCAGCAATAGGCGAGCGACGTTCATCCGACAACGACTGCAAACGCGTGCCAGCACGCGCAGACCTTGCATCAATGCATGATCACGAAGCTGTCAGGCAGCGCCGCGCAGCAGATTTGCACCCTTCGGCACGAGCCCGTCATCATCCACTCGCGTCTGCGCAGCGATCCAGTCGGTGACGGCGACGAGCCCGGCGCTCTGGCCGCCGGCACCGGCGCGGGCCTCTTCGAAGATCGCAAGCTGCATGTCGGCGCTGGTGCCGCCGGCGACGATCGTGCGGCAATGGGCGAGATCGAGGCCGCAGCCGAGCGCAGCCGCATCCTCGTCGAGGAGATCCAGCACCTCGTCCAGCACCTGCCCGACCGGCTGCATGGCGCGGCGCTTCTCGCAGACGAAACCGCCATGCAGGCCGTAGCGCTGGGCGCGCCAGATGTTCTCGCCGGCCAGCGCGCGCGAGGCGGCCGTCAGGTCGGCGTTGAGCCCGGGCTTGCGAGCGAGATGGCGCACAAGGCAGCGATACAGCGCGGTGATGGCGAGCGTGTCGTCGAGCCGCGTGCAGCTGTCGGCGACGCGCAGTTCCAGCGTCGGGTGCTGATGCGAGGGCCGGATCGCCCACCAGATGAAGCTGGAATCGCGCATGGCCCCCGCAGCAACCATGGTGTCGACATAGGTGCGGTAGTCGGCGGCATCCTCGAAGAGCTCGGGCAAGCCGGTGCGCGGCAACTCGGCGTAGGCACAGAGCCGGTAACCCATCAGCCCGGTGCGCCGTCCCTGCCAGAAGGGCGAGGAGGTCGAGAGCGCCAGCAGCAACGGCAGGTAGGGCAGCATCCGGACCATGATCGAGACGCGCTGTTCTTCGTCGGGCACTTCGACATGGACGTGCAGGCCGCAGAGCTGGTTGCGGCTGCCGAGCATCTGCAGGTCGCGCATGATGCCGTCATAGCGCTTGGCCTCGGTGGCGCGCTGGCGGGCCCAGACAGCGCTCGGATGCGTGCCGCAGGCGAGCAGCAGCATGCCGTGCTCGCGCGCGATGGTGGCGAGCCCCGAGCGCAGCCGCCGCAGCGAATGGCGTGCCTGGGTCATGCTCTCGCAGACCGGCGTCGCCACCTCGATCTGCGATTGCAGCATCTCGCGCTGCAATTCCTCCGGAAAGGCGGCCTGCGCCGCTTCGATGAAACGCGGTGCGATCTTGCGCACGGCGCCGCGGCTTTCGGCATCGGACAGGAAGTACTCCTCCTCGACGCCGAAGCGGTAGGCGCTGCTCACCATGATGTCTCTCCCCCGTGGCGGGCCGCTCCGAAGCGAAGCAGCGGCGCCAGACTGCCAGTCAATGAGTCGGAACTGCGACCGGTAGCGCAGTTTCCACGCCTAAACGCAGAAGCCGCCATCGCGTTCCAACCGGCAAGGAAGAAGCCGGTGCGACTTAAGCCACGGAACTAATTGGCAGCCCAGTCGCCCAGCGTCGCCTGGACGACGGCGAGCGCCGCGACCGCCGCGGTGTCGGCCCGCAGGATGCGTGGACCGAGCGACAGGCGAAGCGTCCGCCCGCGCTGGAGAATCAGGCTACGTTCCGATTCGTCGAAGCCGCCCTCGGGGCCGATCAGCACGGCGAGCGGTCCACGCGGTACTTCCTGCAGGGCAGCAATGGGACTTCCGGCGTCCTGCGCCTCGTCGCAGAAGATCAGCAGCCGCTCCGGCTCGAGCGCGGCAAGCGCCGCAGCGAGCGGCTGCTCCGCTCGGATCTGCGGCAGAGCGAGGATGCCGCATTGCTCCGCTGCCTCGACGGCATTGGCGGCGAGCCGATCGAGATTGAGCCGCGAGACCTGGGTGAAGCGCGTCAGCACCGGCTGGAGCACGCCCGCTCCCATCTCGACCGCCTTCTGCGCCATATAGTCGAGCCGGGCATGCTTCAAAGGCGCGAAGAGATAGAGAAGGTCGGGCGCCGGCGGCTGCGGACGGGTCTGCTCCAGCGCCTCGAGGCTCGCCTGCTTGCGCCCTTCGGCCCTGAGCGCGCAGAGCCATTCGCCGTCGCGGCCGTTGAAGGCGAGGATCGTGTCGCCGCTGCGCAGCCGGAGCACGTTGAGCAGGTAGTTGGCCTGGTCACGCGCGAGTTCCAGCACAGCGCCCGCTGCAAGCGGCGCCTCGTTGAACAGCCGGTGCTTGGTGAAATCCCGCATGCGAACCTGGAGGCTGTTATTGACCATGGATAGGGTTTGGGCGTCGCACCGTTTGCCGATACCAGCGGTATCGCCTGCGCAATGCTCCTGGCTTTCGGACGGTTTGACCTCACCCAAATCCTATCCATGGTCAATAACAGCCTCTAATCCGATAGCCGTCAGAATGGCGCGAAAGTCGCCACAATCCCACGCTATCGGCAAGTCGATCCTGGCAAAATACAAGCCGGCGCTTGTTGGCGCATGGCTCTGGCTGTTATGGAAAGGCCCGCGACGCCGGGACGGGCGTGGGTGACGGGACAAGAGCGGAGCGGATGATGCGGCGATACGCGACCCTGAAGCTGGCTATTGCGCTGGCTGGCCTGGGCTTGGCCACGCCGGCATTGGCGCAGGTGCCTTCGGGCTGCGAGAACCTGCAGAAGCTCATGCAGGAGCGCCAGTCGATCGTCGGGCAGCTCAACGCGAACGCCAAGGCCAAGCGCAAGATGACGCCGCAGGCGGCCTGCAGCGTCCTGGGTCGGCTGGTCGGCAACGGCAATTCGCTGATCAAGTTCGCTACCGCCAATCAGGACTGGTGCCAGATTCCGGCGACCTTCGTCGACGGCATGAAAGCCGACAACGAAAAGGCCAGCACCATCCGCGGCCAGGCATGCAATGCGGTGAAGCAGCAGGCGGCGATGCAGCGCCGCGCCCAGCAGCAGGCACAGCAGCAGCAGGGCGCCAACCCGTTCGGCGGCGCCGATTCCGTCACCGGCGGCCCGATGCGCGTGCCGCAGGGCGCGCTCTGAAACACGGCGCCGCGATGGCGTCGTCTCCCAACGCCGCCGACACGCCGCTTCCCGACGCGCTCAAGGGCCATTGGGTCGATACGCGTGCGCCCAAGCGCCTGCGGCCCTATCTCAAGCTCGCCCGGATCGAACGCCCGATCGGCTGGCAGCTCCTGCTGCTGCCGTGCTGGTGGGCGGCCGGCCTGGCGGCGATCACCGCCGGGCAAGCTTTCCCCAATCTCTGGCACTGCCTGCTCTTCCTGATCGGCGCGATCGTGATGCGCGGCGCCGGCTCGACCTTCAACGACATCGTCGACCGCAAGCTCGACGCGCAGGTGGCGCGCACGCGCGGCCGCCCCCTGCCCTCCGGCCAGGTGAGCCCGAAGGAGGCGGCGGCCTTCATGGTCGGCCTGTCTCTGGTCGGCCTTGTCGTGCTGCTGCAGTTCAACCGCTTCACGGTGATCGCCGGCATCGCCTCGCTGGCGATCGTCGCGATCTATCCGTTCATGAAGCGGATCACCAACATGCCGCAATTCGTGCTCGGCCTCGCCTTCTCCTGGGGCGGGCTCGTCGGCTGGAGCGCGGTGTTCGGGCGCTTCGATGCGCCGGCCTATCTGATCTATGCCGCCGCGGTGTTCTGGACGATCGGCTACGACACGATCTACGCGATGCAGGACATCGAGGACGATGTGATCGCCGGGATCAAGTCGAGCGCGCGCTATTTCGGCGCCTTCACCCAGCAGGCCGTGGGGCTGTGCTATGGCGCGACCATCGCACTGGCCGCCGCCGCCGCCTGGCTCGCAGGCGCCGGCCTGGTCGCCTTCATCGGGCTCGCGCTGTTCGCGCTGCATCTGGGCTGGCAGGTCTACAGCATAGCCGGAGCCGACGGGCCCACGGCGTTGAAGCTGTTCCGCTCCAACTGGCATGCCGGACTGCTGCTCGCCGCCGGCTTCGCACTCGAAGCGCTAGTGAGTTTCGCGTTCTAGGACAGGATCTCGCTAGGACAGGACCTCACCCCGGATCACCACCGGGCGCTCCGGCAAACGGCCGGTCTTGCGCCGCGTCAGGAAGCGCGGCCGGCGGCCGGCGAGCAGGGCATGCCGGCGGCGGATGCGGATGGCGCCGAGCGCGACCCGGCCGACCTGCGGATAGGGTTCGGTGATCGCGCCATCGCCGGTTTCCAGCAGGAGCGGCAGGCCGCTGGTGCGCCCGGCATCGCGCCAGATTGCGATGGCATCATCCTGATCGAGTACGGCGACGACGACAGAGCGGCCGTCACCGGCAGTCAGGGCCAACTGAAAGCGATCATCGTCGGTGATCGCCCCGCCAGCAAGGCGCAAGGCGATACCGCGCCAGCCGGCACCGCCGCGCAGGATGCGCACCGGCCCGACGCGTTCGATGCGGGGGCTGACGGACTGCTGCGGCGCATGTGCCGGCTGCGAGGGCTGTCCGCTCTGGTTATGTGCGCTGCCGGGGAAAACGGGCACATAGCCAGCCTCCCCGGCAGCCGGCGTGACGCTGGCCATCGGTTTTAACGCCTCTCTTCTAATCCCTGCTGCCCGGAACCCTCTGTCGATGCGGGGCTCTCGTGCTTTGCAGGGAGGAGATTGGCTGGAAGGATTGTCCGAGCGCTTAAGAGCTTGGGTTAAACAAAGGTGATGAAGCGGTTTTCTGCCTCGCTCCGGTTGCTTTCCCGGTTGATGCTTGACGGAATCTTTCCGGTGATGGTGGCTTTTTCCTTGTCCGGCCGCCTCGCAAAGCCGTAACGAAGCCCGATGACATCGACGCCATTGCCAATCGTCCGGGATCTGCTGCCCGCCATCGAAGCCGCTTGCCGCGAGGCCGGGCAGATCGCGCTCGACCTGTTCCGCCCTGGCGCCAAGACCGCGGCGAAGACCTGGTCCAAGGCTGGCGGCTCGCCGGTGACGGAAGCCGATATCGGCGTCGACACCTTCCTCAATGTGCGCCTGTCGGCCCTATTGCCGGACGCAGCCTGGCTTTCGGAGGAAACAGCCGACGACACGATCCGCCTGTCGCGGCGCTTCGTCTGGGTGGTCGATCCGATCGACGGCACCCGTGCCTTCATGGCCGGCTCGCCCGATTGGGCGGTCTGTGTCGCGCTGCTCGACGAAGGACGCCCTGTTCTCGGCGTCGTGCATGCGCCCGCGGGAGCTACGACCTATACGGCGATCAGCGGCGGCGGGGCGACGAGCAATGGCAAGCCGATCCAGACGACCGGGCTCACCTCGCTCACCGGCGCGCGCGTGGCCGGCCCCAAGCCCATGCTCGACGCGCTGGCGCGCCACGAGAACTTCATCGCCGCCGACAAGATTCCGTCGCTGGCGCTGCGGCTCACCCGGATTGCCGACGGCACGATCGATGCCGGGCTGGTCTCGCCCGATGCGCGCGACTGGGACCTCGCCGCCGCCGACCTCGTGCTCGCGGAAGCCGGAGGACAGGTGGTGACTGCCGAAGGCGAGCCTCTCAGCTACAATCGCGAGGTTCCGGTCCACGGGATGCTGATGGCGTCCGGGAATAGCCTCGCCGCCCCGCTCGCAGAGGCGCTGCGCCGGTTGCGCGAAACCCAGCCGCAGCGGAGCTGAAGCGCGGCGCCACGCTACTGCCGGTGCGTCAGGGCGAAAACTGCCGGAAATAACCGCAATTTGTTGGCGATCGGCCCTCGCGCGCGAGCGGCGGATGGCTTATCTGATCGCACGGCGAAAAAGCAGGCAGGGCGAACCGGAGCGGATCCGGCAGCGCCTCGGCCTGCTTTCGACAGAGATTTCAGGACACCGGTCGGAGACGGACGATGAGCACGAGCCAGGACACCAAGCAGCTGCTGCACCTCGTGATCGGCGGCGAGCTGAGCTCGCTCGACGGTGTCGAGTTCAAGGATCTCTCCAAGCTCGATATCGTCGGCGTCTATCCCAACTACGCCGCGGCCCATGCCGCCTGGAAGGCGAAGGCGCAGCAGACCGTCGACCAGGCCCAGACCCGCTATTTCGTCGTCCATCTGCATCGCCTGCTCGATCCCTCGACGGTGCAGGGCTGATCGCAGCGACACTCCAGTCCGGTTCGATGGGATTTTCGCTGCTCAAGACGAAATTCGCGCAGGAGGCGCTCGGGCGC
Source organism: Allobosea sp. NPDC003192 (assembly GCF_050275675.1). NCBI lineage: Bacteria > Pseudomonadati > Pseudomonadota > Alphaproteobacteria > Hyphomicrobiales > Alloboseaceae > Allobosea > Allobosea sp. NPDC003192. The sequence continues at coordinate 42,327 of NZ_JBNNPK010000009.1, read as the reverse complement.
AGCCTCGCCTATTACCTGCGCCTGGTCAGGCGCACGAACCGCTTCGTCGTCGAGCCGGCCGACGTCTATGAGCGCGTGCGCGGCGAGCTGCCGCTGATCATCGCGATGTGGCACGGTCAGCACATCATGATCCCGTTCGCCCGGCCGGAATGGATGCCGTCCTGCTCGCTGGTCTCGCGCCATGGCGATGGCGGCTTCAACGCCGTGGCGCTGCGCGAGCTCGGCATCGGCGCGATCCGCGGCTCGGGCGCCTCCGGCAAGAAGGTCCGCGAGAAGGGCGGCGCACCGGCCTTCCTCGCCATGGTCCGCCGGCTTGCGGCCGGCGACACCATGGTGCTGACCGCCGACATCCCCAAGCGTGCCCGGGTTTGCGGGCCCGGCATCGTCCAGCTGGCGCGCGCCTCGGGCCGGCCGATCCACCCGATCGCGGTGGTGACCAGCCGGCGGATCGACTTCAACAGCTGGGACCGCGCCTCGATCGGCCTGCCCTTCGGCCGCGGCGCCATCGTCGTCGGCGATCCCGTGCGGGTCGCGCGCGATGCGGACGAGGCGACCTGCGAGGCGGCACGGCTCGCCGTCCAGGCCGGGCTCGATGCCGTGCATGAGCGCGCCTATGCGTTGATCGGCGCGCGCGATCCCGGCGCCGGCCTGCGCGAGGCCCAGGCGGCCAAGATCGCAGCGAAGGCCAGCGCCGCATGATCGGCCGCAGCTTCCTCATCCGGACCTATCGTGTGCTCACGGCCCTGTTCGAGCCGGCGGCCGCCGGGCTGCTGCTCTGGCGGCGGCGGCGCGGCAAGGAGGATCCGGCCCGGCTCTCCGAACGACGCGGCCATGCGAGCGTCGAACGGCCGGCGAAGACCCTGGTCTGGCTGCACGGCGCCAGCGTCGGCGAGACGGTGACGCTGCTGCCCCTGATCGAGCGCCTGCAGCGGCGCGGGCTCGCCGTGCTGGTGACCTCGGGCACCGTGACTTCGGCACGCCTGCTGGCCCAACGCCTGCCGGCCGGGGCGATCCATCAGTTCCTGCCGCTCGACGTGCCCCGCTATATGCGCCGCTTCCTCGACCATTGGCAGCCCGATCTCGGCCTGATCTGCGAATCCGAGATCTGGCCGAACCTGATGATCGAGGCCGGCAAGCGCGACATCCCGCTCGTCCTGGTCAATGCGCGCATGTCCGAGCGCTCCTTCCAGCGCTGGTACAAGTTCCCGAAGACCTCGCGCTATCTGCTCTCCGGCTTCGACCGCTGCCTGGCGCAATCGCAGGAGGACGGGCAACGCCTCGCCCAGCTCGGCGCGCCGCGGGTCAGCATCGCCGGTAACCTGAAATTCGACGTCCCCGCGCTCCCGGCCGACCCGAATACACTCGCTTTGCTCGATGGCCTCGTCGCCGGCCGGCCAGTCTGGGTCGCCGCCTCGACCCATCCGGGCGAGGAGGAGGATGTGCTCGCCGCCCATCTCGGCGTCAGGACGCATCTGCCCAAGCTGCTCACCATCGTCGTGCCGCGCCACCCCGATCGCGGCGGCGAGGTCGAGGCGCTGGCCCAGGCCAATGGCGTCGCCAGCGCCCGCCGCTCGCTCGGGCACCTGCCGGAGCGCGACATCGACTTCTATATCGCCGACACGCTCGGCGATCTCGGCCTGTTCTACCGTTTGGCGCCGGTCGCCTTTATCGGCGGCTCGCTCGCACCGATCGGCGGCCACAACCCGATCGAGCCGGCCAAGCTCGGTTGCGCCCTGCTGCATGGCCCGCTGGTGCACAAATCCGCCGATCTCTTCGCCGCCTTCGATGCTGGCGGCGGCGCCATCCAGGTCGCCGACCGGCAGGAGCTCGCCCAGGGCGTGCATCGCTGGCTGAGCGACCCGGCGGCAGCACGTCAGGCCGCAAGGGCCGCGGCCCGCACCAGCACCGAACTCAGCGGCGCGCTCGACCGCACGGTGCAGGCGATCGAACCGCTGCTGCTGCGCGCCGCCATCGGCCAGCGCGAGGCGATGGGCTGATGCGGGCCCCGGGCTTCTGGTGGCGCTCGTCGCCATCCGCCCTTGCCCGGCTGCTGCAACCGCTCGGCGCGCTCTACGGCGCGATCACGCTGAAGCGGATGCGCCGACCGGGAGAGCAAAGCGGCATCCCGGTGATTTGCGTCGGCAATTTCGTCGCCGGCGGCGCCGGCAAGACGCCGACCTCGCTGGCGCTCGCGTCCAGGCTCGTCGCAATGGATGAAACGCCCTTCGCCCTGACGCGCGGCTATGGCGGCAGGCTGCCCGGCCCGCTCCGGATCGACCCGAGCCGACACAGTGCAGTCGATGTCGGCGACGAGCCATTGCTGCTTGCTGCGCGCCTGCCGACGATCGTTGCGCGCGAGCGACCAGCCGGCGCGACGCTGGCGCGCGAGGCCGGCGCCAGCGTCGTCCTGATGGATGACGGACTGCAGAACCCCTCGCTGCACAAGCATCTGCGCCTCGCCGTCGTCGACGGCGCTGTCGGCGTCGGCAACGGCCTGTGCCTGCCTGCGGGGCCTCTGCGCGCGCCGCTCCCCGGCCAGCTCGGGCATGTCGACGCCCTCGTCATCATCGGCGCGGGAGCGGCAGGCGACCATGTCGCCGCTCAGGCGCTCAGTACAGGCAAGCGCGTGCTGCGGGCAACGCTCATGCCCCCGGTCGACATCCAGGCCGAGCTCGCCGGGCTATCGGTGCTCGCAGTTTCCGGGATCGGCCGGCCGGAGAAATTCGCGGCGACATTGCGCACCGCCGGGGCGCGGCTTGCCGGCGAGCGCGCCTTCGGCGACCACCACGCCTATACGGCCGCCGACGTCGCGGCGCTGATCGCCGAGGCGAAGGCGAAAGCCTGCCACATCGCCGTCACCGAGAAGGACATGGTCAAGCTCGCGCCGCTCTGGCCGGCGGCCGAGCGCTCGCTGCTGCTCAGCGTGCCGGTCACGCTCGCCTTCGACGATGAGGAGGCGCTCGATGCGCTGCTACGCGGCTGCCTCACGAAGGCTCGTTCAGCTGCGGCCGGCGCGGCGCACGCGCAATAGCACGGCCTCTGGCGAGGCGTAGGCCTCCTGCCAGTCCACCGACCAGTAGCGCAGGTCTTCGAGCCGGATCGGGGCGCCGGTGACGGCACAGCGGACGAAAGCACCAGGGCGCACGACCCGGAACTCGCCATGACCGTAATCGACCAGCGCTTCGGTTCCGGAGGGAGGCAGACGTTCGTTGATGTTCATCACTGGGCCGGACGATCGAGCGGCGGAAAGCTAGCGTACAGGTTGCAGTAGGGCGCAACCATCTCTGAATCAACGCATTGTTCCAACATGGTCTTTCTGTGATAGCGTCAGTTGCGATGATGTCCAGCCTGACCCGCGCCATGAGCCTGGCGATTGGTCTTGTATCCCTGCTCGCAGTACCCGCGATCGCAGGCGGCTATGAACGCGTCCGTATTCCGCATGATGATTATCAGCTCGATGCGGTGATGTTCCGCCCGACGGGCCCCGGCCCCTTCCCGGCCGTCGTCGCGCTGCATGGCTGTGGCGGGCTGTGGCGCGAGCCGGACAAGCTCTCGACACGGCATAGCGACTGGGGCGAGCGTCTCGCCGCCACCGGGCTCATCGTGCTGATGCCCGACAGCTACGGTTCGCGCGGGCTCGGCTCGCAATGCGGCGTCAAGGACGTCACCATCCGCGCCAGCCGCGAGCGTGTCGGCGACGCGATGGCGGCCCGGCGCTGGCTGCAGGACCGCCCCGATGTCCGCCGCGACGCGATCGCGTTGCTCGGCTGGTCCGGTGGCGGCTCCACCATCCTCGCCGCGATCCGCAAGGATCGCCGGCCGGCCGACCGCCAGCCCGACTTCGCCCGCGCCGTCGCCTTTTATCCGGGCTGCCGCACCCAATCGGAATCGGGCAGCTTCGAAGCCCGCCTGCCGACCTTGATCCTGATGGGCGACGCCGACGACTGGACCCCGCCCGCCCCGTGCGACTTCCTTGCCAAGGCTGCCCGTGCCCGCGGCGAGCCGGTCGAACTCGTGCTCTATCCCGGCGCGGTGCATGATTTCGATCATCCGCGCCTCGACCGGCGCGAGAAGGAAGGCGTCGCCTATTCCGCTTCCGGGACGGGCAAGGTCACCATCGGTACCGACCCCGCCGCGCGCGAGGACGCAATCAAGCGGGTCAAGGCGTTCCTGATGGGCAAGTAAGGCCCGCCTCCCTCCGTATGGACATCGCCCCAGACGCTTCCTAGGCTTGTCGGTGGCGCTCAGCGGATACGCTGCCGTCCGAAAGAACATGCCAAAAGGGGGAAGCTTGATGATCCGCATGATCTGCGTAGCGGCGGCCATGTGCGCTCTTGCCGCCACAGCCAGCGCACAATCCACCAAGGACATGCCACCGCGCGTCGAACTCCATGCCTTCCAGTCACTCACCATCAGCGACAGCCAGTTCCTGGCGGGCGACGACAAAGGCAAGGACGTCACCCTGACTGGCGCCCTCAGCATCGCCCAGGGCTCGGGCCGACTTCCGGTCGCGGTGCTGATGCACGGCTCGGGCGGCATAGGCGGCAATATCGAGCACTGGAAGCGCCAGCTTCATGCGATCGGCGTCTCGACCTTCGTCATCGACGGTCTGACCGGCCGCGGATTGATGCGCGTCGGCGACAATCAGGCGGCACTGGGACGCCTCAACTTCATTCTCGACATCTATCGTTCGCTCGACATCCTGGCGAAGCACCCACGCGTCGACCCCAGCAAGATCGTGATGATGGGCTTCTCGCGTGGAGGGCAGGCGGCCCTCTATTCGAGCGTCAGCCGCTTCCAAAAGCTCTGGAACAAGAGCGGCGCCGACTTCGCGGCCTATGTGGTCTTCTACCCGGACTGCGCGACGACTTATCGCGACGACGCCAATGTCGCCAAACGCCCGATCCGTATCTTCCACGGCACGCCCGACGACTACAATCCGGTTTCGTCCTGCAAAGCCTTCGTCGAACGCCTGAAGGCTCAGGGTGCAGATGTCCAGCTGACTGAATATCCGAACGCGCCGCATGGATTCGACAATCCGCTCGGGGCGAATCCGCCGGTCGCCGCGCGAACCGATCAGACCGTCCGCGAATGCCGTATCCGGGAGGACGACAGCGCCGTGCTGATCAACGAGGCTACGAAAACCCAGTTCACTTATGGCGACGCGTGCGTGCGCACGGGCCCCACGGTCGGAGCCGATCCGGAGGCGACACAGGCGGTGACCACCACGGTCGTCGACTTCGTGACGTCCACAATCGGTTCAAGGTAACGCGCTGCGGACGCTCAACGCACCGAGGCGGCAAGCGTCACCGCGGGCTTGTCGCCCAGCAGCGAGCGGGCGATATCCTGCGCCAGGCAACCATAGCCGGCATCGCTCATATGGAAGCGGTCGCCGGCGAGCGCGGCCATGAAGCCGTCCGCATCGCGCTGATACCAGCCCAGCATCGCCTGATAGCGCGACAGCACCGGGACGGCCTGGGCCTTCGCGACTTCGGCGATGGCTTCGACATAGGTGCGATAGCGCGCCGTCTCCTTGATGCCGGGATAGAATTGCGGATCGAGGATCACGAGCCGGGTGCGGGACTGCTTGGCAGCGGCGATGCCATCGGCGATGAGGTTGCGGAAGGTGCCGAGGTCGCCGCCGGTCACGGCGTCATTGGTGCCGACCTGCCAGATCACCAGATCGTAGCGGCCTTCCGCCAGCGCACCTTTGAGACGCGACAGCGTCTGCGGCGCGGTCTCGCCGCCAATGCCGGCATTGACCATCTCGATGGAGCGGCCTGCAAGGCCTTCGCGCAGTAGAGTCCCGAGCCGGGCCGGATAGGTCTTGTCCTTGCCGCTGGCGCCGACGCCTTCAGTCGAGGACGAGCCAATGGCGAGGATGCGCAAGGGAGTGCTGCCATTGCTCCAGGCCGAAGCGAGATCGGCGGCATCGCGCGTCAGCGTCGACGGCTTGCAGATGAACTCGGAGGCGCTCGCCTGCTGCGACTGCAGGCCCACGAACGCAAGCATGGCAAAGGCGCAAGCAAGGCCTGTCCGGAAACCGGCGAGCATCAAGGATGAATCCCCCAACCGCTATCAGCCAGCGATTATCCAGAGCTAGCTGAACGCTATCTGAACGGGGGCTGGCTCATCCAAATTGGTGGTGAATGACCGGTTTTCGGAATGTCAGAACAGATCGCCCTGTCCACCGCCCGCAGCCGGCTTGCGCCCGGACGAGCGCGGGGCCGGCGGCGAAGAGGCGCCGCCGGGTACGACGGCGCCGAAGCTGCCATCGGCAAGCGTGACCTGCAGCGCGAGTCCAGGCCGTGCCGCCGCAGCGCTGCGCAGCAGATTGCCGTCCTCGTCCCGCACCAGCGCGTAGCCGCGCGCGAGCACCGCCTGCGGCCCGAGCGACGCGGCAAGCGTCCAGACGCTGTCGAGGCGGTCGCGGCGACGCTGGATCTGGCGCGTGAAGGCTGCGACCGCACGTGCGGCGACGGCATCGAGCCGGTCGTTGGCGCGGGCGATCCGGTCGCGCTCGGCCCGCAGCAGCGCGCCGCGTGCCGCTGCGAGGCGCTTGCCGAGTCCGTCGAGCCGGGCGGCATGGGTCGCGAGCCGCGCCGCCGGCGATTGCGCATGCAGGCGCCGGTCGAGCTGGAGGAGGCGCTGCTCATAAGCGCGGGCGTTGCGGGCCAGGGCCGGGCCTAGTTTGGCTGCCGCGAGATCGAGCCGCTGGCGCGGCGCGGCCAGCAGGGTCTCGGGCGTCGGCAAGGCGCGGGCGAGCGCGCGCAGATCGCTGCGGCGGCGCTCGGACAGGCGCAGGGTCGCGCCGGACAGGCGACGCGACAGGTCGGTGACTTGTCCGAGCAGCTCGGCCCGCACCGGCACGACCTTTTCGGCCGCGCCGGTCGGCGTCGGCGCTCGCAGGTCAGCGGCATGGTCAATCAGCGTGACGTCGGTCTCGTGGCCGACCGCCGAGACCAGCGGGATCCGCGAGGCGGCAGCGGCGCGCACCACCGCCTCCTCGTTGAAGCCCATCAGGTCTTCGAGCGAGCCACCGCCGCGCGCGACGATGATCACGTCAGGACGCGGAATCCGGCCGCCCTCGGGCAGCGCGTTGAAGCCTGCGATCGCATTGGCGACCTCGGCCGCGCTGCTCTCGCCCTGGACGCGCACCGGCCAGACCAGGACGCGACGCGGGAAACGCTCCTCCAGCCGGTGCAGGATGTCGCGGATGACGGCGCCGGTCGGCGAGGTGACGACGCCGACGACACCAGGCAGGAAGGGAATGAGCTGCTTGCGGCCGGGATCGAACAGGCCCTCGGCGGCGAGTTTCTTCCGGCGCTCCTCCAGCAGAGCCATCAGCGCGCCGATGCCGGCCGGCTCCAGCGAATCGATGATGATCTGGTAGCTCGACTTGCCGGCGAAGGTGGTGATCTTGCCGGTGGCGATCACCTCCAGCCCCTCCTGGGGCTTGGTCTTCAGCCGGCCGAAGACGCCCTTCCAGATCACCGCGTCGATCTTGGCGTTGGCGTCCTTCAGCGAGAAATAGACATGGCCGGAGCCGACCGGGCCGCGGTAGCCGGAGATTTCGCCGCGCACGCGCACGAAACCGAAAGCATCCTCCAGCGTGCGCTTGAGCGCGCCGGAGAGATCGGAGACCGACCATTCGGGGGCATTGCCGGCGGCTTGAGGCGATTCGTTGTCCATGGCGCGAACTTAGCGGCAGGAGGACGCAAGCAGAAGCGTTGCTCCGTCAGCCCGCGGCAGCTATTGCGCCCTGAGCAAGCGGAGAGATGCGATGAACATTCTTCTGATCGGGTCCGGCGGGCGCGAGCATGCCCTGGCTTGGGCAATCTCGGCCTCGCCGCTCTGCGACAAGCTTTTCATCGCCCCCGGCAACCCCGGCACCGCCCAATGCGGCGACAATGTCGTGCTGGATATCGCCGACCACGGCGCCGTCGCCGACTTCTGCAAGCTGATGGGCGTCGGCCTCGTCATTGTCGGGCCGGAAGGTCCGCTGGTCGACGGCATCATCGACGATCTCGAAGCCGCAGGGATCAAGAGCTTCGGCCCATCCAAGGCCGCGGCGCAGCTCGAAGGCTCGAAGGCCTTCACCAAGGAACTCTGCGCCGAGTTCGATATCCCGACCGCGGCCTTCGCCCGCTTCACCGACGAAGCCGCAGCCAGGGCCTATGTCGCGAAAACGGGAGCGCCACTTGTGATCAAGGCCGACGGGCTCGCGGCCGGCAAGGGCGTGGTCATGGCAGAGACGGTCGAGCAGGCGAATGATGCCCTGGCGATGATGTTCTCGGGCGGGCTCGGTGCGGCCGGCGCCGAGGTCGTGATCGAGGAATGGATGATCGGCGAGGAAGCCAGCTTCTTCGCGCTCTGCGACGGCAGCCATGCGCTGCCCCTCGCCTCGGCCCAGGACCATAAGCGCGTCGGCGATGGCGACACCGGCCCGAACACCGGCGGCATGGGCGCCTATTCACCGGCTCCCGTCATGACCAAGGCCATGGAAGAACGGGTCATGGCCGAGATCGTCCGGCCGACGCTGGCGGGCATGAGCCAGCGCGGCACGCCGTTCAAGGGCGTGCTCTTCGCCGGGCTGATGATCACCGCCGATGGCCCCAAGCTGATCGAATACAACACCCGCTTCGGCGATCCCGAATGCGAGGTGCTGATGCCGCGGCTGAAGAGCGACCTCGTCCCGGCCCTGCTCGCAGCGCGCGACGGCGTGCTCAACGCGGTCGACCTGCGCTGGTCCGACGATGTCGCGCTGACGGTGGTGATGGCGGCGAAGGGCTATCCCGGCACGCCGGAGAAGGGCAGCGTCATCAAGGGCATCGACAAGGCAGCGGCCGAGAAGGATGTGCTGGTCTTCCATGCCGGTACGCAGGCGAAGGATGGCGAGATCGTCGCCAATGGCGGGCGCGTGCTCAATGTGGTGGCGCTCGGCAAGAGCGTCAGCGAGGCGCAGGCCAAGGCCTATGCGGCCGTCGACCTGATCGACTGGCCGGGCGGCTTCTGCCGCCGCGACATCGGCTGGCAGGCGGTGAAGCGCGAGCGCGAAGGCTGACAGGACCTGGCAGCCTGCCTAGATAATGTGGCGCGACGCGAGCAGCGGAGAGCCACATCATGAGCAATATCGACAGCCTCTTCCCCGGTTTCGAAGCGCGCTGGATCGACGGGCCGGTCGGCAAGATCTTCGCCCGCGTCGGCGGCGACGGACCGCCGGTAGTATTGATCCACGGCTTCCCCCAGACTCACGCCGAATGGCACGAGATGGCGGGGGAGCTCGCCAAGACGCACACCGTCGTCTGCCCGGATCTGCGCGGCTATGGCTGGTCGGCGGCGCCGCATGGCGACGGCGGCAAGGCGCTTTACAGCAAGCGCGGCATGGGCGAGGACATCGTCGCCGCGATGAGCGCGCTCGGCTTCAATCGCTTCGCCGTGATCGGCCATGACCGCGGCGCCCGCGTCGCCTATCGCCTGGTGCTCGACCATCCCGGCCGGGTCGAGCGGCTCGTCCTGCTCGACATCCTGCCGACCGTCTCGATGTGGGAGGGCATGAACGCGGCGCGCGCCATGCAGGTCTATCACTGGACCTTCCTGGCCCAGCCCGAACCCGTGCCGGAAAAGCTGATCCAGGCCGATCCCGCCGGCTGGCTCGACCACACGATCGCGAGCTGGACGCGGGCGAAGAAGATCGAGGCCTTCCACCCGCTGGCGCTGGCCGCCTACGCGGAGTCCTTCAACGACCCCGCGCGCATCCACGCCGCCTGCGAGGATTATCGCGCCGGCGCCACCACCGATATCGAGCACGACAAGGCCGATCTCGGCGCGGGCAAAAAGATCCTCTGCCCGGTGCTGGTGCTCTGGGGCGAGGCCGGCATCCCGGCCAAGGGCGCAAGCCCGCTCGCAATCTGGCGCGAAACCTTCGCGCCGCAGGCGGAGGGACAGGCGATCGTCAGCGGCCATTTCCTGCCGGAGGAGAATCCGCAGGACACGCTCACGGCGGTGAAACCTTTCCTCGCGAGGGAGGTTGCCTGAGCCGCTCCCGCACCGCAACATCAGGCTATGACAAGCGTCTCCAGCCCCCTCGCCCGCTTGCCGCAACCGTCCGGACCCGAGCTCGTCCTCGTGCTCGGCTCGGGAGGGGCGCGCGGGCTCAGCCATATCCCGGTGCTGGAGGCGCTCGACGAACTCGGCCTCAAGCCGGCGCTGATCGCCGGCTCGTCGATGGGTGCGATCATCGGCGCCGCCTATGCCGCCGGTCTTTCCGGCCGCGATCTGCGTGCCCATGTCGAGGCGAGCTTCCGTGACCGCGCCCGGGTGATCGCCAGGCTGCTCGAGGCGCGCATCGGCAAGATCGCCGATCTCTGGCGCGGCGGCCTCGGCAACCCCGTGCTGATCGATGGCGAGCGCCTGCTCGACCTGTTCTGGCCGCAGGCGGTGCCTGATCGCTTCGAGGAGCTTGGCATCCCGTTCCTCTCGGTCGCGACCGACTACCACCTGCATGACGAGGTCGTCCTCGGCAGCGGCCCGTTGACGCCGGCCGTCGCCGCCTCGCTGGCGATCCCCGGCCTGGTCAAGCCGGTGACGATCGGTGGGCGCGTGCTGATCGATGGCGGCGCGATCAATCCCCTGCCCTATGATCGCCTGCTCGGGCCCGGCCGCCTCGTGCTTGCGGTCGACACCAGCGCCCCGGCGACCGTCAGCGACAGCCGTGTGCCCGAACCATTGGAAGCGATGGTCGGCGTCTCGCAGATCCTAACGCGAGCGCTGGTCCAGCGCATGATCGAGCGCCAGCCGCCGGACATCCTGATCCGCGCAGGCGGCGAGGGCTTCGGCGGGCTCGATTTCTTCCGCTGGCAGGCTATCCTCGAGGCCGCGGGGCCGGCGAAGGAGGAGGTCAAGCGGAGGCTGTCAGAGGCGCTCGAACGGGCGGCGTGACGGTCTCCGGCTCGTCGCAACGGAAGCCCGGCAGGCCGGCCTCCAGCGCCGCTCGCCCCCCATCCGTCAAGACGACGGCGCGGCTATCCTTGATCCGCGTCACCCAGCCGGCCTCGAAACAGCGGCAGGCCAAGGCCGCTGCGAGCGAACCGGCGAGATGCGGCCGGCGCTCGCTCCAGTCGAGGCAGGGACGCAGCGCTGCCCGCTTGCCCTTACTTGCCGTGGCGGGGTCGATACCCAGGCCGGCGAAGAGCGCGACACCGGAACGGGTCAACCCATAGCCGCCATCGGCCACGCTGAGATGCCCGCCGGCGACGAGCGCATCATGGATCGCGATGCCGAGACGGCCGGCGAAATGGTCGTAGCAGGTGCGGGCGCGGGCGAGGTCGGCGCCGACGCGTGAAGGCAGGCGCCTCCCATTCGCCTGACCGCCGGAGAGCACCATCAGCCCTTCGAGCGCGGCGGCGACCTCCGGCCCGGCCAGACGGTAATAGCGATGGCGGCCCTGCATGGCGACGCCGAGCAAACCGCCCTGCATCAGCTTGGCGAGATGGCCGCTCGCCGTCTGCGGTGCGACGCCGGCAAGGAAGGCGAGCTCCTTCGCCGTCAGCGCGCGGCCATCCATCAGCGCATGCAGCATGTTGGCGCGGGCGGGATCTCCCATCAGATGGGCGATCTCGGCGAGATAGGGTCCGTACATGGCCATGGCCCGACGCCTCCATTGTGCCTGCCATGATGACGCCCGTGCCCGCCGAGGCAAGCAAGGACGCTACGGCCGAGACCGTAGTATCCGCCCGCGACAGGACCGGGCAGGACTGCGACAAGCGATCCAACGCAATCGATCGACAGGGCCGGCAGGATCATGGACCAGACGACGCTCCTCACCTTCATCGCCGCGACCTTCGTGCTCGCCGGCTTCGTCAAGGGCGTGATCGGGCTCGGCCTACCGACGATCGCGGTCGGCGTGCTCGGCGTGGTGATGGCGCCGGCGCAGGCCGCGGCGCTATTGGTCATCCCCAACCTCGTCACCAATAGCTGGCAACTGACGGGCCCGAAGCTCAAGGCGATCGCGATCCGCCTCTGGCCGATGCTGGCCGGGACCTGCGTCGGCACCTGGGCTGGCGCAGGCCTGCTGGAAAAGGCCAAGGACGGCTCGGCGACACTCTGGCTCGGCATCGCGCTGGTGCTCTATGCGCTGGTCGGACTGAAGGCCGCCAAGCTGCGCGTGCCTGCGAGCGCCGAGATCTGGCTCGGCCCGCTGGTCGGCGTGGTAACCGGCGCCGCCACTGCTGCGACCGGTGTCTTCGTGCTGCCGGCGGTGCCCTATCTGCAGGCGCTCGGCTTCGACAAGGACGAGCTGGTGCAGGCACTCGGCCTCTCCTTCATCGTCTCGACCATCGCCCTGTCCTTCGGGCTGGTCGGCGCCGGCGCGCTCGATCTCAAGGTCGCCGGCGCTTCGCTGCTGGCGCTGTTGCCGGCGCTGGCCGGGATGTGGTTCGGCCAGGCGATCCGCCAGCGTATCTCGGCAGCGACCTTCAAGCTCTGCTTCTTCGCCGGGCTGCTGGGGCTGGGCGGCTACCTCGTCGCCCGGGCCTTGCTCTGAGCGACCTCAGCGCCCGCGCGCGGCATAGGCGAGGCGGCGGCTGCGCTTCTTGCCGTACCAGGCGATTTCGCGATCGCCGACATCGACATGGACGAGGCCGTTCGAGTAGGTGCCGACGCCGCCGACACTCTCGATCGCCTTTGCGGCAGCCGCAGCATTCCGGGACGAGGTGGCGAGCGGGCGGAAATCGATGGCGTTGCCGCGATAGTGCTGGGAGTTGCGGGCGTGGCGGCCGCCGCAGGTCGAGGTGATCTGGATCGGGCCGATCTTCGCGGTAAGTTCCTTGATCATACCGAGGGTTTCCGGCTTCAGGCAGTTCAGCCCCTTCACCTGCGGCTGGAACGAGATTTTCGCGAGATGGGTATCGGCGGCGAAGGAGGGGGACGCAGACCAACAGGCCGCGGACAGCGCAGCCAACGCAACTTTACGCATAATGGAGATTTACCGACTTTGGGGAATGGGAGGCTCAAGCCACCATTCCTTGGTCTGGCTGAGCAGTGCAGCGGCGATCTACGGGCGCTACAAGGCAAAAACAAGGCAGATCATGACAGGCATTCGAAAACTGATCAGCTCGGCATTTTCCTTACATCGCCAGGACTAATCCTATCGAACTAGCCAATCGGCTAAATACTTGACCTGATATTCATATTATAGATTGAGATATACAATCAAAACCCGATCCATTACATCGAATTGAAGTTTTGACGGGAACCACCCAAGCATTCGTCCAATCGGCCGGGAGTCCGCCGCGACCGCAGGGTCCTGAAGCCGTTTGGCCGGCTAGAGTCCGAACGCGGAGGGGTAGCTGACCGAGCCCTGCGCGCCCGCCAGGGCCCCCGGCACGAGCTCCAGCGCCATGAAGGCCTCACCGGAGAAGGGTGAGGCCAGGGGCCGCGCCAGCGCCGCCGAGAAGCCGAAGCGCGGATAATAATCGGGATGGCCGAGCACGACGACGGCCTGCGCTCCCACAGCCCTCGCCTTGTCAAGCGCCGCCGCGATCAGCCAGCCGCCGATCCCCTGCTTCTGTCGCCCGGGTTGGACCGCCATCGGCGCCAGCGCCAACGCCTTCACTGCTCGCCCGTCCATCATGGTCGGCAGCCAGCTCAGCAGGATATGGCCGCTGATCGCGCCGTCCTCCTCCGCCACAAGCTCGACGGCAACCAGGCCGTCAAGGCGCAGACGCTCGACGATACCGACCTCGTCCTCGCCGCCGAACGCAGCGCGGTTGAGCGCAGCGATGGCCTGCACATCAGCCGGACTCGCCGCGCGGATCGTCTCCGCCATCAGCGCCGCTCCCGGAAGAAGCCGCGCAGCAAGTCCGCCGCCTCGCGCTCGCTCAGGCCGCCATAGACCTCCGGCGCATGATGGCAGCTCGGGCTGCGATAGAGCCTGACGCCGTTCTCGACCGCTCCGCCCTTCGGATCGGAGGCGGCGAAATAGAGCCGTCTGATCCGGGCGAAGGAGATCGCCGCGGCGCACATCGGGCAGGGCTCGAGCGTGACATAGAGATCGCAGTCGACCAGCCGCTCCGACTGGATCGCTTCGCAGGCGATCCGGATCGCCAATGTCTCGGCGTGTGCCGTCGGGTCCTTCAGCTCGAGCGTACGGTTGCCGGCGCTGGCCAGCACCTCACCGCCCCGGACGATCACCGCCCCGACCGGCACCTCGCCACGCTCCGCCGCGGCCCGCGCTTCGGTCAGCGCCAGCGCCATCGGCGCCACCTCGACCTGCTTTGCGTCGATCGATCCCATCGAACCTTCATCTTTGCCGTCGCAGCGCACGAAAACGCCTGCTACAAGCGCCGGCTAATACCAGATTCAAGAGCCGCTGCCGTCCCGGATCGCTTCGCAACCCGGTCCGCGATGATCCGGCTTCAGGAGCCACCATGAGCGACGACAACAATCAGAAAAGCCGAGGCCCGCGCAAGGGCGGCGGAACCGGCGGCCGTGGCGGCGGGCGCGATGGCGGCCCGGGCCGCGGTGGTCCCGGCGGCCGCCCGCCCGGACGCGGCGGCAAGCCGCCCTTCCGCTCGCGCGATGGCGAGGAGCGGCCGGCTGGCAGGAGCTTCGGTGGCAAGCGCTTCGAGGGACGCAGCGAGCGCCCCGCCGGCGATCGGCCGCCTCGCGAGGGCGGTGAACGGCCATTCCGTGACCGTGGCGGTGACGAACGCCGGACCAGCCGTCCGCCGCGCGATGGCGACAGGTCAGGCCGCGACAGGACTGGCGGCGACAGGCCCGGCGGCTTCGGGCGTCCTACTCGGGACGGCGCATCGTCGCGCCCGCCGCGCGATGGGGACCGCCCGTTCCGCGGACGTGGTGACGACGAGCGTCGTGCGGCGCGCCCCGCGCGCGAAAGCGGCGAGCGGCCCTTCCGTTCGCGCGACGGCGAGGAGCGCCGGCCGCCGCGGGAGCGCGGCGATCAACCTGGCCGCAGCGAGCGCCCCTTCCGCGAGCGCAGCGGCGGCGAGCGCCCTGCCCGGCCGCCGCGCCGTGACGACCGCGGTGAAGGCCGCAGCTTCGGCGGCGGCAAGCGCTTCGACGCACCGCGCGGCAGCAATCCGACGCGCAGCCGGCCCGACCGGGCGCATCGCAACGCCGCCGAGATCGCCGAGGCCGTCTCGGCTCCGGCCGCGCCGCAGGAGCCGGAGCGCATCGCCAAAGTGATGGCGCGCGCCGGCGTCGCCTCGCGCCGCGACAGCGAGGCGCTGATCGCGGAAGGCCGCGTCAGCGTGAACGGCAAGGTGATCGAGAGCCCGGCGCTCGATGTCGGCCCCAAGGACGTCGTACTGGTCGATGGCGAGCCGTTGCCGGCGCGCGAGCGAACCAGGCTCTGGTTCTACCACAAGCCGCGTGGCCTGGTGACGACCAACCATGATCCGGAAGGGCGCCCGACCGTGTTTGATGCGCTGCCGGAGGACCTGCCGCGCGTGCTCTCGGTCGGCCGGCTCGACATCAACACCGAAGGCCTGCTGCTGCTCACCAATGACGGCGGGCTGGCGCGCATGCTGGAGTTGCCGGAGACCGGCTGGCTCAGGCGCTATCGCGTGCGCGCCTTCGGCCAGGTCAACCAGGCCCAGCTCGATACGCTCCGGGGCGGCGTCACCATCGACGGCGTTCAGTACGGCCCGGTCGTCGCCCAGTTCGAGCGCGAGCAGGGTTCGAACACCTGGCTCACCGTCGATCTGCGCGAAGGCAAGAACCGCGAGGTCAAGACGGTGCTGGAGCATCTCGGCCTGCAGGTGAACCGGCTGATCCGGGTCTCCTTCGGCCCGTTCCAGCTCGGCGACCTGCCGGAGGGCGAGGCCGAGGAGGTCCGCTCCAAGGTGCTGAAGGACCAGCTCGGCACCGAGCTGATGGCCAAGGCCGGCGTCGATTTCGAGTCGCCACGGCGCGACGAAAGCCGATCGGACGAAAGGCCCGCACGTGGCAGGCCCGCGCCCGCCGGCGACGATCGTCCGCGCCGCCGTGCGCGCGAAGAGCAGGCCGAGGAGGCCCGCCCGCTGCGCGGCGACAAGCCATGGACCCGCGGCGTCTGGCGCGATGTCGAGGCCGAGCCGCAGCGCGAGCGCAAGGCGCCGCCGCGCCGCGGTGCCGATCCGAAGGAAGAGCGGCAGGCGCGCGAGGCGACCGGCGCCGTCACGCGCGTGCGCGACAAGGCGATCGCCGATCCCAAGGGCCGGCGCGTCAAGGTCGAGCGTATCGCTGCGAAGCCGAAGGATGAGCCGCGCGAGGACAGGCCGGCACGCGCTCCGCGTAGCGAGCGCCCAGCAAGGGCACCACGCGAAGAGAGCTTCGGCCGCGACCGTGGCGGCGAGGCACCCTGGCGCGGCAGCGGCGACTGGGCCGACAAGCCGCCACGCGGCAAGCGCCCGCCGCGGCGCGAGGGTGACGAGGGCGAGCGCCCTGCCCGCCCCCTCCGTGGCAAGCCGACCGGCGACCGGCCGGCTGGCGATCGTCCCGGCGGACGAGGCCCGCGCCCAGGTGGCGACAAGCGCCCGCCACGTTCTGGTCCGCCGCGCTCCGGCCCGCCGCGTTCGGGCGGCGGTGGTCGTCGCGGGTAAGGCTTAGTCCATGCGCATCGTCGGAGGGCGCTTCGGCGGCCGGTCCCTCGCAAGCCCGAAGCCAGGCATCGGCGCGATCCGGCCGACTTCGGATCGCCTGCGGGAATCGCTGTTCAACGTGCTGGCGCATGGCCATGGCGACGCGACCGACGGCGCGCGCGTGCTCGACCTCTTCGCCGGCACCGGCGCGATGGCATTCGAGGCGCTCTCGCGCGGCGCCGCCTTCGCGCTTTTGGTCGATGACGGGGCCGAGGCACGCGGGCTGATCCGCGAGAACCAGATGGCGCTCGGGCTCGCCGGCCATAGCCGTATCTTCCGCCGCGACGCGACCAGGCTCGGCCCGATCACCGGCATGGCGCCGTTCGACCTCGTCTTCTGCGACCCGCCCTATCGCAAGGGGCTGGGCGAAAAGGCCCTCGCCTCGGCCCGCGAGGGCGGCTGGCTGGCAAAGGATGCGCTGGTGCTGCTGGAGGAAGCCGCCGACGTGGAGATCACGCTGCCGGACGGGTTCGAGGAACTTGAACGCCGGGATTATGGCGAGACGCAGGTGCGTTTCCTGCGCGCAGGCTGAAGCGAAGACAGTTCACGCAGCAGAAGCTGCTACGCGCCTTAGGACAGCTTCGGTTCGACGCAGATGGGGTCCCCGAGCCGAGTGAAGTACGCATTCAGCGGATACATGCGCCGTGGCAGGAGCGTCGCGCCGGTGTGCCCAAGCATCCACAGGACAGCAGCGTTGCCTTGGCTCTGAAGCGTTGCGCCGACAGCATAGGGCTCTGCCTCGGCGATCACCTCGAGCCGGCCGGCAAAGCCGACCATCGGCCCTGAGACAGCGCGGGCAATGTCGAGACGCAGCACCGTACGCCCGCACCTTGCACCCTCGGTCACTTCGATGCCGCACCAGCCCTCTCCGCAACGGACGATATCGAGGGTCAGCTTCGGACGTGACGCAGACCAGCGGCCGGTCAGGTCGGAAGCACCCGCGGCCTGTGCCTCGCCCAACGCCACGCTCGCGACAAAAATCGCCGCCAGCGTTCCGGCTCGACGGGAGAAGGCATGGATGCGCGATCTCAGCATGGCCGGACGGATGCGCCCGCGTGCCATTCTCGCCGGATTGATCATCGCCATCCTCGTTGCTCCGACAGCCGCGACCGCGATTGCGCTTGGAAGCAACCTGCTGCCCCTGCCCGACGTCCTGCTGCTGGTCCGCCAGAAGCTGCCATTGGCGTTCCCGCTCCATATGATCGCGTCGGGTCTCGCCTTGATCTTCATAGCGATCACGGCGGCCGCGAGGCATCGGCGTGGCTTTCATCGGGCCATGGGACGCCTCGCGGCCCTCTGTGTGCTGCTCGGTGGATTGACCGCCCTGCCCGTGGCGCTGGCGAGCGAGGCCGGCTCCGTCGCGCAGGCCGGGTTCTTCGGACAAGGCGTCGTCTGGCTGGCGCTGCTGATTGCGGCGGTGATCGCGATCCGGCGCGGCGATGCACGGCAGCATGCGCGGCTGATGATAGCGATGGCGGCGGTCGCGTGCGGCGCAATCTGGCTGCGACTGGCCCTGTGGCTGGCGCTGGCGCTGCAGCTCCCGTTCGAGGCGAGCTACGCGCTCGCCGCCTGGGCCGCCTGGTGTCTGCCGCTGGGCCTTGTCCTGCTCCTCGGCAGGTCCGGGGCGGGTGACCATAGGTCCGAATATCACAAGGCGCAGGCACTGCTGCTGCGCGCCTGAGCGAGGGTCCCTACCGTCTCCCGAACAGCTTCTCGATGTCGCTGAGCTTCAGCTCGACATAGGTCGGGCGGCCGTGATTGCACTGGCCGGAATTCGGCGTCGCTTCCATCTCGCGCAAGAGCGCGTCCATCTCCTCCGGCCGCAGGCGGCGGCCGGCGCGGACCGAGTTGTGGCAGGCCATCGTCGCCAGGACATGGTCGAGCCTTCGCTCCAGCGAACCGGCATCGCAATGCTCGGCGAGCGCGTCGGCGACATCGCGGACGATGCCCTGGAGGTCGCCGCCGGCGACTGCGGCCGGCGCTTCGCGCACCAGCACCGCGCCAGGGCCGAAGCTCTCGATGATGAGGCCGAGCGAGGCAAGGTCGGCGGCCGCGGCGTTGAGTCGATCGGCATCGACGGGATCGAGCTCGACCACCTCGGGCAGCAGCATGGGCTGGCGGGCGATGCCGCTCTTGGCCCGCTCGGCCTTGAGGCGCTCATAGACCAGCCGCTCATGCGCGGCGTGCTGGTCGACGATGACCATGCCGTCGCGGGTCTGGGCGACGATATAGGTGCCGTGGAGCTGAGCGCGGGCGGCGCCGAGCGGCCGGTCGAGCGCATCCTGCGGCGGCTCGGCGAGATGCGCGCGCGCATCGGCCGAGGGCATGGCGAGATCGGCGAAGCCGGCCTGCATCGGCTGCGCAGGATTGCCCGGCTCCGGCATGCGCCAGTCGGCAACGCTGCCGAAATTCGGGCGCTGGATCGTGGCTGGCCCGCCGCCACCGAAGCCGCCGCCCGAGAAGACCGCGCGGAAGGCGTCGAGCGTGCGGGCGCCGCCGGTGGTGGTGGCGCGGTGGCCGGCGCCTGCCAAAGCGGCCTTGAGGCTGGAGACAACGAGGCCGCGCACCAGCGCCGGATCGCGGAAGCGGACCTCGCTCTTGGCCGGGTGGACGTTGACGTCGACGACGGCGGGGTCGCAGAGCACGTCGAGATAGAGCACCGGATGCCGGTCGGACGGCACGACGTCGGCATAGGCGCCGCGCACCGCCGAGAGCAGCAGCTTGTCGCGCACCGGCCGGCCATTGACCGCCATATGGACGCCGGCCGAGGTGCCGCGATGGAAGGTCGGCAGACCGGCAAAGCCGGAGAGCCTAACGCCCTCGCGCTCGGTCTCGACCGGCAGGGCGTTCTCGGGGAAATCGCGCCCGAGCGCGCGGCCGAGGCGACGCAGATGGCCGTCATTGCCGATCGGCTCGGCCGGCCAGTCGAAGGCGCCGGCATGCTCGCCCTCGAGCGAGAAGCGGACTTCCGGATGGGCGATGGCGAGCCGCCGCAGCATGTCGGAGACGGCCTGCGCCTCCGCCCGGTCGCTCTTCAGGAATTTCAGGCGGGCCGGGGTGAAGATGAAGAGGTCGCTGACCTCGATGCGGGTGCCGGGCGCGGCCGCCGCCGGCCGCACCGCCCCCTTGGCGCCGGCCTCGACCACGAGCGCCGAGCCTTGCGCCGCATCGCGCTGGCGGGTGGTGATCGAAAGCCGCGCCACCGAGCCGATCGAGGGCAAGGCCTCGCCGCGGAAGCCGAGCGAGCGGATGGCGAAGAGGTCGCCATCGGGGAGCTTGGAGGTGGCGTGGCGCTCGACGCAGAGCGCGAGGTCGTCGGGGCTCATGCCGATGCCGTCGTCGACGACGCGGATCAGCTCGCGCCCGCCGGCCCTGATCGTGACGGCTATGCTGGTGGCGCCGGCATCGATCGCGTTCTCGACCAGTTCCTTCACCGCCGCGGCCGGCCGCTCGATCACCTCGCCGGCAGCGATGCGATCGACCAGGACGGGATCGAGACGGCGGATGACCATCAGAGCTCCTCGGCCGGGAGCGTCAGACCAGCCCGACCGGACGGCCGACGGCCTGGACCAGCAGCTTGCCCTCGCCGAACAGGCGCTGTGCGACGCGCCGGACATCGGCCAGCGTCACCGCCGCGAAGCGCTGGTTGCGCGTCTCGACGAAATCCGGCTGTTCGCCGCGGATGGCGAGGCCGAGCAGTTCGCCGGCGATCTTCGGCGAGGTGTCGAAGCGCAGCGAATAGGAGCCGATCAGATAGCGCTTGGCCTCCTCGACCTCGTGCTCGCTCGGCCCTTCCGTGACGAGCTTGGCGATCTCCTCGCGGATCACGGACATGGACTCGGCGACGCGGTCGTTGCGGGTCGAGGTGCCGCCGACGAGGAAGCCGCTCTGGCGCAGCGGCACCAGGCTGGAGGAGACGCCATAGGCGAGGCCGCGCTTCTCGCGGACTTCCATGAACAGGCGCGAGGTGAAGGCCGAGCCGCCGAGGATGTGGTTCAGCACGGTCGCGGCAATGAAGTCGGGATCGTCCCACATCAGGCCGGGGCCGATGAAGCGCAGCACGGTCTGCGGCACGTCGAGATCGACGACATGGGTCTGGCCGAGATCGGCGATCGGCAGCGCCGCCGCCGGCTCGACGCGCGGTGCACCGGCCGGCAAGGCGCCGAACAGGGCATCGAGCCGTGAGGCCAGCTCGGCTGCGGTGATGTCTCCGACCGCGACGACCTTGAGACCGCCGCGGGTGAAGAGCCCCTGCGTCAGCGCCTTCAATGCTGCAGGCTCGATCCCGCCGACGCTGGCAACATCGCCACGCTCGGGACGGCCGTAAGGGTGGCCCGGGAAGGCCGCGGCGAAGAGCGCGTTGCGACAGATCACATCCGGGTTCTGCGCCTGTCGCTGCAGGCCGGCGATCACCTGCGCCTTGACCCGCGCCACCGCGTCGGCGTCGAAGCGCGGCGCATTGAGCGCGAGACCGAGCAGATCGAAGGCGACCTCGCGATGCTGCGACAAGGTCTGGAGCTGGCCGTGGAAATCGTCGCGGCGGGCGTCGAAGGAGAGGTTGATGGCGTAGTCGGCAAGGCGGCCCTGAAAGGCTTCGGCGTCGAGGTCGCCGGCGCCCTCGTCGAGCAGCCCGGAGACCAGGTTGGCGCTGCCCGCGGCGTTCGCCGGGTCGCGGTTGGCGCCGCCGTCGAAGGCGAAGTCGAGCGCGAGCAGCGGCAGGCTGTGCTCCTCGACCAGCCAGGCTTCGACCCCGCATTTGGCAGTGACGCGCTGGACGGCCAGCGAAGGACCGGGAGAAGCGGCGGCGGGAGCAAGGGACGGGTTCATCGGCAATCCTCGACGGCGGGACCGGGGCCCGCCCGTAATGGCTTTCAGCGCGGAATTCAGGCGGCGGCCGGCAGGAGCAGGCCGGTGACCGAGCGATCGGGCTTGAGATAGCGCCGGACCGCCTCCGTGACTTGCTCGCGCGTCACCGCCTCGATGCGCTGCGGCCAGAGCAGCACGTCCTCGACGCTCTCGCCGACGGCAAGCGCCGAGCCGAAGATGCGGGCGAGCGAGGACTGGCTGTCGCGGGCGAAGACGGTCTCGGCGACGAGGCGGGTGCGGGCGCGAGCGAGCTCCAGCTCGGTCGGCCCCTCGGCGATGAAGGCGGCGAGCGCGGCATCGAGCCCGGCTTCGAGCGCCGCCATCTCGACGCCCGGGCGCGGGCTGACCGAGAGCTGGAAAGCGGAGCGGTCGACCATCGAGCCCATGAAATAGGCGCCGGCGCCGGCGGCGAGCTCCTGCTCGACGCAGAGCTTGCGGTAGAGCCGCGAGGTCGTGCCACCGCCGAGGATCTCAGCGGCGAGCTCGAGCGCGAAGGCTTCGTCACGCTGCGGCGAGACATAGGTCGGCGCCAGCCAGGCCCGGCGCAGCGAAGGCTGCTGCACGCGCGGATCGGAGAGCGCGACGCGGCGGGCGGCACGCGGCTCGGGCTCGGCCGGGCGCTTGCGATGCGGCGCCTCGCCGCGGGCCGGGATCACGCCATAGGTCTCCTGCGCCAAGCGCAGCACATCGGCCGGCTCGACATCACCGGCAACGACCAGGATGGCGTTCTCCGGGGTGTAGAAGCGCTGGTAGTAGGCGAAGGCGTCGTCGCGCGAGAGTTCCTCGATCTCGTGCTCCCAGCCGATGATCGGCGTGCCATAGGGATGATGGGCGTAGAGCGCGCTGGAGAACTCCTCGCCGAGCTGGGCGGCGGGATCGGCATCGACGCGCATGCGCCGCTCCTCCAGCACGACGTCGCGCTCGGGCGCGACCACGCTCTCGTCGAAGGCGAGGCCAGTCATCCGGTCTGCCTCGTAATCCATCATCGCGCGCAGGTGCTCCTTGGGCACGCGCTGGAAATAGGCGGTGTAGTCATAGGAGGTGAACGCGTTCTCCTGGCCGCCATAGCTGGCGACGATCTTGGAGAACTCGCCGGCCGGCCATTTCGCCGTGCCCTTGAACATCAGGTGCTCGAGGAAATGGGCAATGCCCGACTTGCCCGCCGGATCGTCGCCGGAGCCATTACGGTACCAGACCATATGGGTGACGACAGGCGCGCGATGATCGGGCGCGACCACGATCTGAAGCCCATTGGCAAGCTTGTAGGATTCGAGCTGGCTGGCTGCTTCGGCCGGAGCGGTGTGCACCGTCATGATCTTGAAAAGCTCCTGCAGATCGCGAGGTCCAGAAACGAACCGGCCCGGGCCCGCATGGACCCGAGCCGGGGAAAGGGCTCGTTCTTAGATAGGCTGGCTGCGCCGGAAAACCAACGCAGCAAGATACGATCGCTGACGCCTATTCGTAGACCTTCTGGCCCGTGAGGAACTCGCGCTGACCCACAGCCTGCTTGTCCTCGCGCGGGCCGGCTGCACCCGGACCAAGAGCCGCTGTCCCAGCCGGACGACGGTAGCCGGTCGGCGGCTCATGCAAATATTGCCGGCGCGGCTCGGTGCCGTATTGGAGATTGGACGTATCCACCTGGGCCTGACGGGCGGCCATCTCGCGGCCGACGCGGATCGGTGCAATCTGGTTGTTGTAGTTGTTGTGATCGGGGACGATGCCATCCGGCCCGTTGGTACGCCCAGTCACACGGCCGCGGCGCAACTCCTCCTGCGACAACAGCGGCCTGGTGTTGGCGCGATAGGCCTCGGTCGTCGAGAACAGGATGTTGGAACTCTCGCTCTCGGCCTTGCGGCGGGCGACATCCGGATCGTCGGGCCAAGCAGCGCTGCGGTTTGCACCGGCCTCCTGCGGCTTGGGCAG
The DNA here is from genome assembly GCF_050275675.1 of Allobosea sp. NPDC003192. Lineage (NCBI taxonomy): Bacteria > Pseudomonadati > Pseudomonadota > Alphaproteobacteria > Hyphomicrobiales > Alloboseaceae > Allobosea > Allobosea sp. NPDC003192. The sequence continues at coordinate 18,895 of NZ_JBNNPK010000009.1, read as the reverse complement.
AGCTGAGGACGGCGGCACGACCAGCGGGGCGCGCTGCTTGTACTCGATATCAGCCTTGTCGCGGCCGAACAGACCCATGCCCTCGACCAAATTCTTGAAGAGCATGCCCTCCTGGGCGAAAGCAGGGGTCGTCGCCAGCAACATACCGCCAGCAAGCAGCATGTGCGAAGCGCGGATCCGATAAGCCATCTCACCTCTCCATACGGACACTCGCCAGCGTCATGAGCTATCGACGCGGCAAAAGCATGGCGGGCCTTTTAACCCATATCCGGCGAAATCGGGAGCCCTTTTGCCGGATTGCCGTAAATGAGCTGTGGCCGGCCGACTTGCGGACGGCTCCAACGGACTTCAGATCGCCTTGGAACGGTCCGCGCCCGGCCGCAGCGACTCCCAGAGCAGCCCGAGCACGCCGAAGACGATCGCCGCATCGGCGATGTTGAAGATGTACCAGCTGAACGTGCCGACATGGACATGCACGAAGTCGACGACGGCGCCGTAGACGATGCGGTCGAGCCCGTTGCCGAGCGCGCCTCCGATGATCAGCGCTAGGCTCACGACGGTCAGCTTGTCGTCGCTGCGCCACATCCAGCGCCAGAGCCAGACAGCCGCGACGATCGAAAGCACGACCAAAGCCCAGCGGCCGATATCTGTCGACTGCTGGAACAGGCCGTAGGAGATGCCGCGATTCCAGGCGAGCACGATCTCCAGGAAGGAGGCGAGCTGGAACGGCCCCTCCTCGGCCAGCCTCAGTCCGAAGAGCAGCCAGAGCTTCAGCGCCTGGTCGAGCACGAAGACGAGCGCGACGATCCAGACGCCGAGGCGGCGCATCGACGTCATCTCGGCCGTCACGCGGCGCGCCCGAGCTCGCGCAACGCCTTGGCGTCACGCGGCGTCACCTCGGGGAAGCCGGGCTCGGCCGTCGCCGGATCGAAATACTTCCAGGAGCGAGCGCATTTGATGCCGGAGGCGCGCGCCGGCACCACCGCGACGCCGGGCACGTCCGGCAGGCGGAAGGCATCGGCCGGCCCCTCCCCGTCCGCGATCTTAGCACCGGAGGTGATGCAGATTTCGGCGAGGTCGAGCCCGCTCAGCGCAGCGCGCAGATCGGGATCGGCGATGTGGACGACCGGGGCGGCTTCCAGCGAGGAGCCGATGCGCTTGGCGGCGCGCTCCAGTTCGAGCGCGCCGGTAACGACGCGGCGCACGCGCCGGACCTTGGCCCAGCGCTCGGCCAGCTCCGGATCGAGCCAGGTATCATCGGCCTTGGCGAAGAGTTCGAGATGGACCGAGCCGTCGCTGGCCTTCACCTGCGGATAGCGATCGAGCCAGGCCTCCTCGGCGGTGAAGACCAGGATCGGTGCGAGCCAGGTCGTCAGGCAGCGGAAGAGATGGTCGACGACGGTGAGCGCGCTCTTGCGGACATGGCTGGAGCGCGGGTCGCAATAGAGCGCGTCCTTGCGGACGTCGAAATAGAAAGCCGAGAGCTCGGTGTTCATGAACTGCGAGAGCAGGGTCACGACCTTCTTGTAGTCGTAGGTGCGGTAGGCTTCCTCGACCTGCGGCCCGAGCTCGGCAAGGCGGTGCAGCATCAGCCGCTCCAGCTCCGGCATCGAAGCCGGATCGGAGACGCGGATCGCCTCGTCGAAATGGGCGAGCGTACCGAGCATCCAGCGCATGGTGTTGCGCAGCTTGCGATAGGTCTCGACGAAGGTCTTGAGGATCTCCTTGCCGATGCGCAGGTCGTCGGAATAATCGGCCGCCGCGACCCAGAGGCGCAGGATGTCGGCGCCGGAATCCTTGATCACGTCCTGCGGGGCAGTGACGTTGCCCTTCGACTTCGACATCTTCTCGCCCTTCTCGTCGAGACAGAAGCCGTGGGTCAGCACCACGTCGAAGGGTGCGCGGCCGCGCGTGCCGCAGCTTTCGAGCAGGCTCGAATGGAACCAGCCGCGATGCTGGTCCGAGCCTTCGAGATACATCACCTTGTCGCGGCCGCCGTCGACGACGCGATGGGTCTTGAGGTCGGCGCGCTTCTCCAAAGTGAAGGCATGGGTCGAGCCTGAATCGAACCAGACGTCGAGCACGTCGATGACGCGCTCGTACTTGGCCGGATCGTAGCCATAGGGCTTCAGGAAGCGAGCGCCGTCGTGGTCAGTGAACCAGGCGTCGGCGCCCTCCTGCTCGAAGGCCTCGGCGATCGCGGCGTTGACCTTCGCGTCGACCAGGATCTCCTTGCTCTCCTTGTCGACGAAGACGGTGATCGGCACGCCCCAGGCGCGCTGGCGCGAGACCACCCAGTCCGGCCGGTTGGCGATCATGCCGTTGATGCGGTTCTCGCCGGCGGCGGGAACCCATTCGGTTTCCTTGATCGCCTTGAGCGCGCGGTTGCGCAGCGTGTCGGCATTGCCGCCGGCGGTCGGCGCGGGGGCCGCCGGATCGGGCGCGCCGGCATCGCCATAGGGCTTGTCCATGGCGATGAACCATTGCGGCGTGTTGCGGAAGATCACCGGCTTCTTCGAGCGCCACGAATGCGGGTACTGGTGCTTGAGGCGGCCGCGCGCGACGAGGTTGCCGGTCGCGGCGAGCGCCTTGATCACGACCTCGTTGGCGTTGCCCTTCTCGCCCTTGTCGGTGATGACCTGCGCGCCCTCGAAGCCCGGGGCCTCCCTGGTGAAGCGGCCATCGGCATCGACGGTGTAGGGGATACGTGTCTCGATACCGCGCTCGGCCAGCATGCGGCCATTGGCCATCCAGACGTCGAAGTCCTCGCGGCCATGGCCCGGCGCGGTGTGGACGAAGCCGGTACCGGCATCGTCGGTGACGTGGTCGCCGTCGAGCAGCGGCACGTCGAAATCGTAGCCCTGGCCGCGCAGCGGATGGGCCGTCGAGAGGGCGGCCAGGTCGGCAGCCGTGACGTCGCGCTCCAGCTCGTAGGCTTCGACCTTGGCGGTCTTGAACAGCGCTTCAGCGAGGTTCTTGGCCAGCACATAGCGTGCGCCGACCTTGGCCCAGTTGCCTTCCGGAGCCGCCGTCACCCGATAGAGGCCATAGGCGATCTTGTTGTGAAACGAGATCGCGCGGTTGCCGGGGATCGTCCAGGGCGTCGTCGTCCAGATCAGCACCGACGCGCCGGCGAGCGGACCGGAGCCGAGCGCCGGGAACGCGGCGAAGATCCAATCGCTGGTATGCTCCTCGTATTCGACCTCGGCCTCGGCCAGGGCGGTCTTCTCGACCACCGACCACATCACCGGCTTGGAGCCGCGATAGAGCTGGCCGTTCTCAGCGAACTTCATGATCTCGCGGGCGATCTGCGCCTCGGCGCCGAAGGCCATGGTCAGGTAGGGATCGTCCCAGTCGCCCTCGACGCCGAGGCGCTTGAACTCGTTACGCTGGATATCGACCCACTTCTCGGCGAAGACGCGACATTCCTTGCGGAACTCGACGACATCGACGTCGTCCTTGTTCAGGCCCTTGGCGCGGTACTGCTCCTCGATCTTCCATTCGATCGGCAGGCCGTGGCAGTCCCAGCCCGGCACATAGTTGGAGTCGTAGCCGAGCATCTGCTGCGAGCGCGTCACCAGGTCCTTCAGCACCTTGTTGAGCGCATGGCCGATATGGATGTTGCCGTTGGCATAGGGCGGGCCGTCATGCAGGACGAAGCGGTCGCGACCCTGCCCGGCCTCGCGCAGCTTGCGGTAGAGGTCCATCCTGGCCCAGCGGGCGAGCAATTCGGGCTCGCGCTGCGGCAGACCGGCACGCATCGGGAATTCCGTCTGCGGCAGAAACAGGGTCTGCGAATAGTCGGTGGTCTCGGGCTTTTCGGCGGTCTTGTCGGTCATGATCCGGCTCGGCGGTGCGGATGGCGGCTCAGCAATCGGTGCGGCGCCCATCCTTGAGATGTCACGGGGAAGCGATCGTCGTCCCGGCCTGCGCAAGCGCCCGCGCAATCAGCGCAGGGCGGCAGCCGGGCCGGTAATTCGCCGAAGCGGAACGGGGTGCGGAGCGGACATGAGCGGCTTCTAGCAAAGCGTCGTCACGGAAGGAAGGCCGGCGTCGCCGCCAGGATGCCGCGCGCCCTTGCGCTGTCGGCATCCATCTGGGCGATCAGCGCGTCGAGCATATCGAACTTCGCCTCGCCGCGCAGAAAGGCGACGAAGGCGACGTCGACCGTCTTGCCATAGAGGTCGCCGGAGAAATCGAAGACGAAGGTCTCAAGCTTTGGCGCGCCATCGTCGAAGGTCGGGCGGCTGCCGAAGCTGGCGACGCCGTCGTGCCAGGCACCGTCGATCTTCATGCGAACCGCATAGATGCCGAAGCGCAGGCGGCAGTCGCGGGCAAGATGCATGTTCGCCGTGGGATAGCCGAGATCGCGGCCGCGCTTGTCGCCATGGGCGACCTGCCCACGCACGAACCAGGGCCGGCCGAGCAGAGCCTCTGCGTGGCCGACATCGCCGGATTCGAGCGCCGTGCGCACCAGCGTCGAGGAGACCGGCTCACCCTGGAAAGTGAAGGGCGGCACGACGGCGACGGGGATGCCGGCATGGCCGGCGCGGGCCTGCAGCATTTCCGGCGAGCCGGTACGGCCCTTGCCGAAATGGAAATCATAGCCGCAGACCAGACCGGCAGCGCCGAGCTGGCCGAGCAGGAGTTCGTCGACGAACGCCTCGGCCGGGATGCCGGCGACGGCGCGGTCGAAGGATATGACGAAGCTCGGCGCGAGCCCGAGGCCCGCGAGGAGCGCCACCTTGATCGGCTCGGGCGTCAGCCGGAAGACCGGCTGCTCCGGCCTGAAGACGGTTCGGGGATGCGGCTCGAAGGTCAGTGCCGCAGCCTGCGTCCCCCGGGCAGCAGCCATCTCGCCGGCGACCCGGGCCAGCTCGGCATGGCCGCGATGGACGCCGTCGAAATTGCCGAGCGCCAGCACCCGGCCGCGCAGATCGGCCGGCACCGGTTGGCCGGGTTCGAGGACGAAGGCGGGCGGCGCACGGAAACGCGCCGCCTCGGGGGATGAGGTCATGGAACGCAGGGTTGGCGCCGGGAAGCCCCGGCTACCGCCGTGTTTGGCCCCAAGCGGCAGGGAGCGTCAAGGCCACCCCGGGCCTATGCCGCTGCGCGCGGCAGTGCCACCCAGGCCTCGCCTTCCAGCACGGCCTTGCCGTCGACCAGACATTCGCAGAACAGCCGGGCTCGGCGGCGCTCCGCCACGAGCTCGACCACCTCGACGCGGGCGGTGACGACATCGCCGATCTTCACCGGCGCGAGAAAATTGAGGGTCTGCGAGAGATAGACCGCACCCGGCCCCGGCAGGCGCGTGCCGAGCAGGGCCGAGACCAGGCTCGCTGTCAGCATGCCATGGGCGATGCGCTGGCCAAACTTGGTATTGGCCGCATAGCGGTCGCAGAGATGGATCGGGTTGGCGTCGCCCGAGAGATCCGCGAAGAGGGAGATGTCGCGCTCCATCACCGTGCGCATCAGGCTCTCGCGCTGACCGACGACCAGGTCCTCGAAGGCATGGACTTGATAGAGCGTGCTCGCCATCATCGGTCAGCTCTCGCAACTGCAGCGCGGTGGAAGACCGCCCGCATCCGGAAACGAACGTGAGCGTCCCATAGTTCGCTGCATCGCACCATTGAACTTTGGTGCCTGTTGCCCGGTTCCCCCTTCAGCCAAAGGTCGTATGCCGCTAGGTCACTTCAGGACCGGATTAACGGCTTTGAAACGCCGAGCGCCTATCACAATTGACCCAAGGTCGCTGCTCTGCGAGAGCGGCCCCGCGCCGGCGCCGTTGGGCCCTGCTGACTACTTGCTTGGAGCGCCGTCATGGCTGTCGACCCGTCAATGCCGATCCTGGTGGTGGACGACTATCAGACGATGGTCCGGATCATCCGCAACCTCTTGAAGCAACTCGGCTTCGAGAATGTCGACGACGCCTCCGACGGGAATGCCGCCATCGCCAAGATGCGCGACAAGAAATACGGACTCGTGATCTCCGACTGGAACATGGAGCCGATGACCGGCTACGAGCTGCTGCGCCAAGTCCGCAACGAGACCGAGATCGCCGAGACGCCGTTCATCATGGTGACGGCGGAATCGAAGACCGAGAACGTCATCGCCGCCAAGAAGGCCGGCGTGAACAACTATATCGTCAAGCCGTTCAGCGCGCAGACGCTGAAGTCGAAGATCGAGGCGGCCTGCGCCGCCTGATCCCTCGCTCACCAGGACAGATGCGGCATGGCATAATTCGGCCGATGGCTCTGCCGGCCGAACCAGCCCTGCAGCGCCTCCTCTGACAATCCCGCCATCTCCTCGGCATGGATGCCGGCGACGCACATCAGCGAGGCCAGGCCATATTGCGCCGCGCCGGCGATATCGGTGCGGATCGCGTCGCCGATCGCCAGGATGCGTTGCTTCGCAATCGTCTCGCCGCGCAGCTCCTGGCCCAGGCGAATGGCAAGATCATAGATCGGCGCATGCGGCTTGCCGGCATAGATCGCCTCGCCGCCGAGCTTCTCATAGGCCACCGCGAGCGAGCCGGCGCAAGGCACGATGCGTCCGCCGCGGTCGACGACCAGATCCGGATTGGCGCAGATCAAGGTCAGGCCTCGGCGAGCGAAATCGGCCAGCGGCTCGGCATAGCTCTCGGCCGTTTCGGTCTCGTCGTCGAATAGGCCGGTGCAGAGAACGTAATGCGCCTGCGCCGCTCCGACACGCGGTGCATCGAGCCCGGCCATGAGCGGCAAGTCACGCGGCGGGCCGAGATGATAGAGCGGCTGGCCGGCGCGGTGGGCGATCAGGTCGCGCGCGACGTCGCCGGAGGTGACGATCGCGTCGAAGGCATCGCCAGGCACGCCGAGCTTGCCGAGCTGGACCGCGATCTCCGAGCGCGGGCGCGGCGCATTCGAGACCAGCACGACGGTGACGCCCCCTGCACGCATCCGGGCCAGTGCATCGCAGGCCGCCGCGAAGGGCGCAACGCCATTGTGGACCACACCCCAGATGTCGCAGAGGCAGAGCTCGTACTGGTCGATGACGGCGGAAACGCCGGACAGAAGACGGGTCGAGAACGGCACGAGCTTAACTCCAGCGAACAGGCGCGGCCTGTCTACGCGCCTTCGCCGGCGCAGGCCAGCGCTTCCGTTCCATCGAGGTTTTCAGGCGGTGGCGCGGCGCAGGATGTCGCGGAAAGGCACGCGCTTCACGGCCGGCGGCGGCGCCATGGCGGGGTGCTCGACCACCTCTGCCGAGGCGGGCGGTACGCTGGCGGCGGGCACCGTAGCCGAAACGGTTCCCGGCTGCGGCTCGGCGAAGACTTCGGGGCGCACCGGCCGCGGCGGCGAGAAGATGATGCCCTGGCCGAGGCCGATGCCGAGATCGAGCATGTCGGCGACCATAGGGTCGTCCTCGACTTCCTCGGCGACGAGCTGGATCGAGCCGCGCGCGAGCTGGACCGCAATGTCGCCCGCCGCAATGTCGGCAAGCGTGCTGCCGCGTGCCTCGGCCAGCAGCAGCGCCGCCGAGACCTTGACGAAGCGCACGCCGCGATCGTGCAGCGAGATCGGATCGAAGCGCAGATCGGAGACGTGATCGAGCGCGAAGCGTACGCCATTGGCCGACATGGCGCCGAGCAGGCCGAGGCTCGCCGGCTCCAGCGCCCGGAAGACGCGCTGCGGCACCTCGATGACGAGATTGCCGATGTGGTCGTGGTATTTTTCCAGGATGCGCGACAGCGCTGCCAGGGCGCGCGACGAGCCCCAGGTCGCTGCACTGAAATTGCAGGATACGAAGAGCTCGCCCGGCTTGCTGCCGAGATGGCGGGCGATGGCCAGCGCCCGCGTCAGGACGAGCGCATCGAGCGTCGGGCCGAAGCCGCGCTCCTCGACCGTGGTCAGGAATTCGGATGGGAGCAGCAGAGTCTTCTCGTCGAGCCTCAGCCTGACGAGCGCTTCATAGCCGCGCGTGCGGCGCTGCGGCAGGCTGACGATCGGCTGGAGATGGACCTCGACCTGCCCTTTCGCCAGCGCCTCGCTGATCAGCGCGGCGCGTTCCTCGGCGGCGCGGCGCTGCGCGGCCTCGGCCGGATCGTGCCGGGTCGCGACCAGAGGCTCCGGGGCCCGGGGCTCGATGCGCTCGGGGACCAGCGCCGCGATGCGCGCCGGCTGCGGCGGCGGATTGGCGAGCCGCCCTTCGATCCGGCTGAGCTGGTCGTCATGCTCGCCCAGCGTCGTCGCGACCTGCTGCAGCAGGTCGCCGAGCAGGCCGACCTCGGCGGTCAGCTCGTTGAGCATCGCCTTGGCCGGAGCGGCCTCGGCCTCGCCCATCGGCGACTGGTCGAGGCGCTTGGCCATGGCGTCGACGCGGATGGCATTGGTAGCGAGGCGGACCTTGACCTCGCCGATCGCCGCCAGCAACTGCTCGCGCTCGCGGGTCGCATTGCGGTGCGCCAGAGCCGCCGCCCCGGCAAGGCCGAGCCCGGCGCTCAGAAGCCCCAATGCGTTGGCGAGATTGCCCGGCACCGGCAGAAGCAGGATGGCGGCAGCGCCCAGCGAAAAGCCGGCGACGCCGCTGGCGGCCGGAGAGAGAGCGCTGAGGCGGATGCGAGCCAAGGGCTGAAATCGCGCAAGAGGTTGAAAGGGAACGCGACGCTACGAATCAGCTGCGACGAATGCAGAATAGCCGCCTGACTCAGCGGCCGCGAGGCCTATCGGCAATTCTCGCCATCGAGCAAGGCGCGGGCTCACAGGATCGCGCTATCGCGGCGGCAGCCCAGCCTGCCCGATCGCAGCCAGGATGCGCTCGCTGGCAGCCGAGGAGAAACCCTTGCGCGCCAGGTAAAGCCGCGGATCGAGGGCGAAGAGCGGCTCGGCCTGACCGAGCATCCGCCAGGTTTCCTCCAGCTCGACACGATCACCGGCAGCAGCGCTCGCGACGGCGCGCGCGACCAGGGCGAGCGGAGTCTCCTCCGCCTTGAGCAGGGCGGCCTGGTTCTCGGCGAGCTTGGTCGTACCAGTCAGATAGGCCGCGAAATACAGGAAGGTATCGTACCATGACGGCCGGCCACCGCTGAGGGCAGCGGCACGTTCGAGCAGAGGCAGCCCTTCCGCCGCCCGGTCGAGCTGGACGTAGCGCGCGCCCAGATCGGCCATGATGTCAGGGTCGAAGGGGTTGCGCGTCAGAGCTTCCCGGCCGGATTTGAGCGCTTCCTCGGTCATGCCGCGCAGGAACTGCGCCTCCATCAATGCCTGATGCGCCCGCGCGCTCGCCGGCGCCAGCCTGACCGCCGTGATCGCAGCTGCGAGAGCCCGGTCGAGCGGCGAGCCGGACCGCGCGTTCAGGCCGGAGGCGTATTCATCGGCGGTCAGCAGCGCCAGATGCGACCAGGCCGGATGGAAGTCCGGATCGCGCGCGACCAGCGCATCGAGGCAATTGCGCGCGGCGAGATGGTCGTCCGCCTTCATATGCCGGCGGAAATTGAGTGCCTGGTAGATGCAGCCGATCCCGGGCGGAAGCGTCGCAAGCCGGAGATCGGCGTGCAGGATGCCGAAGGGTTGGGCCAGCCGGATCGCCAGCCGTTGCGCCAGCTCGCGCAACTCCATGCCGTCGCTCATCGCCTCGAGCGTCCGTTCGCCGGAGGTGGTCCAGACGACGCGCCCGTCCCTCGCAGCGCTCAGCCGCACGAAGCCCTCGACCTTGTCGCCCGCCCGCGAGGTGTTGAGGCTCAGGACATAATCGGCCCCCTCCTCCGGCCGCAGCGCGGTACCCGGCGTCTTGACCACGAGCAGATCGTCGAACCGAGCCATGGTGTCGACGAGATGGCGCATGAACAGCCGGGCGGCGTCCTCGACTGCGGGATCCACGATGTCCCCGGCGATCACGACGGCGATGACGGGCAGGCTCGCAGGCGCGGCGACCGGCTCGGCCGCTTGCGGCGAAGCGGATTGATCGGGCGCGACGGTCGTTGCGGGCCGCGGCGCCTGCGCGTCCCCGCTCGACATGGTGCCCCCCGGTTCCGGCCCGGTCCCGATCTGATGCCGCGCGACGAGCGCTATCGCGGCGGTCAGTATCAACGCGGCGGCTGCATAAGCCCAGATGCGCCATGGCTTTGCAGCGACTGGAGCAGGCTGCGCCGGCTCGACAGCAGCGGCCGCGGCTGCCGCCTCGGACTCCGGGAAGCCGAGCCGCGTGAAGCTCGGGACATAGGCGCCGACGGGAATTGCGATCCGTACAGGATCGCGAACGCCATCGGCGGCGAAATAGAGATTGAGAGCCTTGCGCAGGCGGCCGGCCTCGACGCGAACGATCGGGTCCGATTGCGGATCGAAATCGGCCGGGCGTCCGAACGCCTCGACAGCGATGGTATAGCCCTTCAGCTCGCCCGCGCGGCCGGCCAGGGCCTGCTCGACGACATAGCTCAGGAAGGAGGTCAGCTGCGGCGCGCTGCGGAAGATGTCGGAAGCGAGGACGCGATCGAGCTGCGCACGGATGTCCTCCGGCGCGATCGACTCGCTCCCGTCCCGACCGGCGACGCCTTCAGTCATTGGGGCGTAGTCCAGTGTTACCCCCTTGTTCAGACTACGCCAGAAACGACGTTACGTCACCTGCCCCGGACGGCACGCTGCGACGCGCCGGACGCAGGCATGCCCCGAGCCAACACGGATTTACAGCCCCGACCGCGCTGCTAGGTTGAGGAAGCTTTAAAAAACTAAATGGGACCGGACCATGACCTCTGCGCCGCGCGCGATCAGCTCGCCGAACGATCTCGAAGCCTACTGGATGCCGTTCACGGCGAACCGGTCGTTCAAGCAGAATCCGCGCATGGTGGCCCGCGCCGAGGGCATGTTCTACTACACCCCGGAGGGCAAGCCGGTGATGGACGGCACCGCCGGCCTCTGGTGCTGCAATGCCGGCCATGCCCGCGAGCCGATCATCCAGGCGATCCAGGCGCAGGCCCGTGAGCTCGACTACGCCCCCTCCTTCCAGTACGGCCATCCCAAGGTCTTCGCCGCGGCTGCCCGCATCGCGGCCCTGGCGCCGGGCGATCTCGACCATGTCTTCTTCGCCGGCTCGGGCTCGGAAGCGGCGGATTCAGCGCTGAAGATAGCCCTCGCCTACTGGAACGTCTCGGGCAAGGGTTCGAAGACCCGTCTGATCGGCCGCGAGCGCGGCTATCACGGCGTCGGCTTCGGCGGCATCTCGGTCGGCGGCATGGTCAACAACCGCAAGTTCTTCGGCGGGCTCCTGACCGGCACCGATCATATCGCCCATACTTACGATCGCGAGAAGCAGGCCTTCAGCAAGGGCGAGCCTGAGTACGGCGCGCATTTCGCCGATGATCTCGAGCGCGTCGTCGCGCTGCACGACGCCTCGACCATCGCCGCCGTGATCGTCGAGCCGATGGCGGGCTCGACCGGGGCGCTGCCGCCGCCGAAGGGCTACCTCAAGCGGCTGCGCGAGCTCTGCGACAAGCACGGCATCCTGCTGATCTTCGACGAGGTCATCACCGGCTTCGGCCGCCTGGGCTTCGCCTTCGCGGCCGAGCGCTACGGCGTCATTCCCGACATGATCACCTTCGCCAAGGGCGTCACCTCCGGCACGGTGCCGATGGGCGGCGTGATCGTGCGCAAGCACATCTACGATGCCTTCATGAACGGCCCCGACAACGTCATCGAGCTGTTCCACGGCTACACCTATTCCGGCCACCCGCTGGCGGCGGCGGCCTCGCTGGCGGCGCTCGACATCTATCGCGAGGAGGGCCTGTTCGAGCGCGCCCGGGCGATGGAGAATAGCTGGGCCGATGCGGTGATGAGCCTGAAGGGCGAGCCGAACGTGGTCGACATCCGCACGCTCGGGCTGGTCGGCGCCGTCGATCTCGCGCCGCGGGCGGAAGGCGCCGGCAAGCGCGGCTACGAGGTGATCGAGCGCGCCTTCCACGACGAAGGGCTGATGATCCGCACCGCCGCCGACACGATCGCCTTCTCGCCGCCGCTGATCATCAGCGAATCCCAGGTCGAGGAGCTGATCGGCAAGCTGAGGCGCGTGATCAGGGCTGTGGCGCACTGACGGAAGCTCGGACGCAGCCTGTCTCGTCATGGTCGGGCCTGTCCCGACCATCCACGTCTTCGCCTCGCTGGTCGAGTGCAGTGTTCAAGACGTGGATGCTCGCCGCAAGGGCGAGCATGACGTGTGTTCCCTGATCGAGAAAAGCGGACTCTACCCCCGCCGTAGCTTGTTGTAGCGGGCGATCAGCCTGTCGCGTTTGAGCCGCGACAGGCGGTCGATCCAGAAGACGCCGTCGAGCTGGTCGATCTCGTGCTGATGGCAGATGGCGAGCAGGCCGTCCGCGTCCTCGCTCTGCTCCTTCCCGTCGAGATCGCGATAGCGCACCCGGACATGGGCATGGCGCTCCAACTCGTCCGTGACACCCGGCATCGAGATGCTGCCCTCGGTATGGCGGATGGTTTCGCGCGAAACCTGGTCCAGCACCGGATTGACGTAGACGCGAACCTCTCCCGGCGTCAGCTCCAGCACGACGAGCCGCAACAATACGCCGATATGTGGTGCGGTGATGCCGATGCCGGGCGCTGCCCGCACCGTGTCGACCAGGTCTTCGGCCAGTGCACGCAGATCCGCATCGAAGCGCGTGACCGGTACGGCAGGCAGACGCAAACGCGGGTCGGGAAAATTCAAAATCGGCCGCGCAGGCATGAATTCAAGTCTTCCCCGGTCCAAAGCCAGCTGAGTCTAGCCACGCGCCGCTCGGAGCGACCATCGGGGAAAGACCTGAGTTGTCTGATTGAGTCACCATGACGCCAGCACGTCAGCGTGCGACACGCCAGGCGACGAGCAGGGCGAGAGCCGCCGGCACGGCGAAGACCACGGCCAGGATCGGCAGTTCCTCGCGCACCGAATAGCCGGCCCTGGTGACGCCGACCCACATATTGACCAACGCGATCGCGAGCCAGGCCGGCACGAACAGCTTCGCCGCCATTGCGAAGGCCGGCTCGGCCCCGCCCCAGAGCTTGCCGAACAGCAGGAACAGGCCGAGCAGCACCACGCCGCCGCCGATCACCATTGCCATATGCATGGGCCGCCCCCACTCGGAAACCCGTTCCGTACGGTCTTGTTACCCTTGCCAGGATAGACGGGAGCTGAATGAACGCGTCAGCTCCCAGCAAGGAAAGCCGCCGGCCGCTTCGGGAAGAACGGCCGGCCGGTAGATCACTTCGTGGTGTAGCCGCCATTGACCAGGATGGTCTGCCCGGTCATCCACCAGCCGTCCGAGACGAGGAAGCGGATGAAGGGGACGATGTCCTCGATATCGGTGAGGCCGGTCTTCGAGAACTTCGACAAGGCAGCCGCGGTCTTGTGATAGGCGACCGCATCCGCCCCCTCAGCCGGATAGAAGAAGGGCGTGTCCATCGGGCCCGGCCCGATCGCGGTGACCGAGATGCCGCGCTCGCCGAATTCCTTGGAGGCGGCGCGGGTGAAGTGCTCGACCGGAGCCTTCATGCCGGCATAAGCCGCATAGAACGGCGTGAAGGCGCCGAGCAGCGAGGTCACCACCGTGGTGATCTTGCCGTTGTCGTTCAGCGCCTTGCCGGCTTCCTTCAGGAAGAAGAAAGCCGACTTGGAATTCACCGCAGCCATCTCGTCGTATTCAGCCTCGCTGATCTCGGCCATCGGCTTCTTCAGCACCTTGCCGACGGTGTTGATCGCGATATCCGGCTTGCCGACGGCGGCCACGACGTCGGCGAAGAGCTTTGCGTTGGCGCCAGCGGTGGTCAGGTCAGCCTGGAAGGCGCCGGCCTGGGCACCAGCAGCCTTGACGGCTGCGACGGTCGCATCGGCCTCAGCCCTGGTCGCGGCGCTGTTATAATGGATGGCCACGGCCTTGGCGCCGTGGGCCGCGAGATCGCGGGCCAGCAGCCCGCCGAGGTTCTTGGCGCCGCCGGCGATGATGACGGTCTTGCCCTTGATGCTGTGGTCGGCCATGGCCCTGTCTCCTGCTGCATTGCGAACTCGTTTCGCCCTGCCAGCAGGGTAGTCGACCGATTGTCCCGATAAAGCTGGATAAGCTGACATGACTTGTCAGCAACAGCGAACAATCGCATCGTCCCGGCCATGGACCGGATCGAACTCTTCGCCACCTTCGCCCGCGTCGTCGAATGCGCCAGCTTCACCCGGGCCGCGGCGACGCTCGGCCAGCCGCGCTCCTCGGTCTCGGCCGCGATCCGGCTGCTGGAGGACCGGCTCGGGACACGGCTGCTGCATCGCACGACCCGCCATGTCGCACCGACACAGGACGGGCTCGCCTTCTATGAGCGTTGCCTCAGGCTGATCGCCGAGGTCGAGGAAGCCGAGACGCTGTTCCGCAGCGCCAGCGACGGGCCGGCCGGCAAGCTCAGGATCGATGTGCCCGGCCGGATCGGCCGGTTGATCATCGCGCCAGCCCTGCCCGACTTCCTGGCGCGCTATCCGGATATCTCCGTCACGCTCGGCGTCACCGACAGGGCCATCAATCTGGTCGAGGACAGCGTCGACTGCGTTCTGCGGGTCGGCCCGCTCAGCGATTCCAGCCTGATCGCCCGCAATCTCGGCGAGCTCAGGCTGATCAATGTTGCGAGCCCGGCCTATCTCACGCGGCACGGGGTTCCGGAAAGCCCAGACGATCTCTCAGCGCATGAAGCGGTGCATTACGCCTCGCCGTCGACCGGCGCGGTCGAGGACTGGCAATGGCTGGAGGGTGAGCGGCTGCACAGCTGGGCCATGGCGGGCCGCGTCACCGTCAACAGCGCCGAGGCCTATATCGCCTGCTGCCTCGCCGGGCTCGGGCTGATCCAGATCCCAGCCTATGACGTTGCCGCGCATATCAGGGCTGGCGAGCTCATCGAGGTGATGCCGGAGCACAGGGCCGAGCCGATGCCGGTCGCCCTGCTCTATCCGCACCGGCAGCACTTGTCGCGCCGCCTCAAGGTCTTCGCCGACTGGCTGGAGCCGCTCCTGAGGGAGCGGCTCTTCGCCTGATCAGGCCGCGGCCTTCTTCTCGGCAGCGCCATAGAAGGTGTCGCCGGTCTTGGCCATGCGCTTCAGCAAGCGGTTCGGCTTGAAGCGCTCGCCATGCTTCTTCGCCAGCCCCTCGCAGAGCTTCACGAAGGCGGCCGCGCCCATATTGTCGATATAGCTCAGCGTGCCCCCCGAATAGGGCGCGAAGCCGAAGCCGATGATCGAGCCGACATCGGCCTCGCGCGGATCGGTGACGACGCCTTCCTCATAGGTCTTGGCCGCTTCGAGCGCCTGCGTGACGAGCAGGCGGTGCTTCAGCTCCTCCATGTCGATCAGCTCGGGCTCGAGCTTGTTCCTCGTAAGCTCGGCGAGGCCGGGCCAGAGCCGTTTGGGACCGGCTTCCGGATAGTCGTAGAAGCCCTTCCGGTTCTTGCGGCCGAGGCGGCCATGCTTCTCGACCATCTCGTTGAGCAGCTTTTCCTGCGCCGGGTCGACGGAGGCTTCGCCGAGCTGGGCCTTGGTCGCCTTCAGCACCTTGTAGGCGAGATCGACCGCGACCTCGTCATTGAGCGAGAGCGGGCCGACCGGCATGCCGGCTTGCTTGCCGGCGGCCTCGATCATCGCCGGCGGCACGCCTTCCATCAGCATGAGGTGACCCTCGCGGATGTAGTTGCCGACGCAGCGATTGGCGTAGAAGCCTCTGACGTCGTTGACGACGATCGGCGTTTTCTTGATGGCGCGGACGAAGTCGAGCGCCATGGCGAGCGCCTTCTTGCCGGTTTTCTTGGCCATGATGATCTCGACCAGCAGCATCTTCTCGACCGGCGAGAAGAAATGGATGCCGATGAAATTCTTCGGGCGCTCGCTGTGCTCGGCGAGGCCGGTGATCGGCAGCGTCGAGGTGTTGGAGCCGAAGATGGTCTTGGGGCCGACCACGGCCTCGACCTTGGCGATGACCTCGGCCTTGACCTTGGGATCCTCGAATACCGCCTCGACGATCAGGTCGCAGCCCTTGAGGTCGGCATAGTCGGCCGAAGCCTTGATGCGGCCGAGCAGCGCGTCGCGATCGGCGGTCTTAGCGCGGCCTTTGGTGATCTGGTCGGTGACCAGCTTGTGCGAATAGGCCTTGCCCTTCTCGGCCGCCTCGATGTCGCGGTCGACGAGCACGACCTCGATGCCGGCATTGGCAGTGACATAGGCGATGCCGGCGCCCATGAAGCCGGCGCCGATGACGCCGACCTTCTTCAGCTTCGAGGCCGGGACGTCAGCCGGGCGGCGAGCGCCCTTGTTGAGTTCCTGCATCGAGACGAAGAGCGAGCGGATCATCGAAGCCGCCTCCTTCGTCCGCAGGATCTTGGCGAAGTAGCGGCTCTCGACCTTGAGGGCGAGGTCCATCGGCAGCTGCAGGCCCTCATAGACCGCGCTCAGGATGGCACGGGCCGCCGGGTAGTTGTCGTTTGTCTCGCGGCGATAGATCGCGTTAGCCGGCGGCCAGATCTGCATGCCGGCCGGCGAATGGACCTTGTTCGAGGGCAGCTTAAACTTGGGGTCCTCCCAGGGCTGCTTGGCCTGCGGGTTGGCTTTCAGCCACTCCTTGGCGGCGGCGACGATCTGGTCACGCGGCAGGACGGCGTGGACGAGGCCGGAATTGCGGGCCGGCAGCGCCTTGATCTGGTCGCCCTTGAACATCATCTGCAGCGCGTCGCCGGTCTGCATCAGGCGCGAGACGCGCTGTGTGCCGCCGGCGCCGGGGAACAGGCCGACCTTGATCTCGGGCAGGCCGACGCGGGTCGAGGCATCGTCCGAGACGACACGCAGCTGGCAGGACAGCGCGAGCTCGAAGGCGCCGCCGAGGCAGACGCCATGGATCGCCGCCGCGAACGGCTTCCCGCAGGTTTCGAGCTTGCGGTAGAGTTGGCTGAGCTTGCGGCTCTCGTCGAAGAAGCGCTGCATCGCGACCTGCTCGCCCTGCTCCTTGGCGAGCTTGACATAGAGGTCGCGCAGGCCCTGCAGCATGGTGAGGTCGGCGCCGCCGGAGAACGAGTCCTTGCCGGAGACGATGACGCAGCCCTTGATCGTCTCATCCGAGGCGACCTTGTCGACGACCTGATTCAGCTCTTCCATCACCTGCGGGGTGATGACGTTCATCGAGCGCTCGGGCATGTCCCAGGTCAGGGTGGCGATGCCGTCGGCGTCGGTCTCGAAGCGGAAATTGACGAGGTTCATCGACTCTCTCCTCAAACCCGTTCGATGATGGTGGCGACGCCCATGCCGACGGCGACGCAGAGCGTGACCAGAGCGGTCTGCTTGTTCGTCCGCTCCAACTCGTCGAGCACGGTGCCGAGGATCATCGCGCCGGTGGCGCCGAGCGGGTGGCCCATGGCGATGGCGCCGCCATTGACGTTGAGCACGGCGTCATCGATGTCGAAGGCCTGCTGGTAGCGCAGCACGACCGAGGAGAAGGCCTCGTTCAGCTCGAACAGGTCGATGTCTTTCGCGGTCATGCCGGCCTTCTTAAGCACGAGCTCGGTGACGTCGACCGGGCCGGTCAGCATCAGCGCGAGGTCGGAGCCGGTGGTGGCGAAGGCCTTGATGCGGGCGCGGGGCTTCAGGCCCGCGGCCTTGCCGGCCTTCTTCGAGCCGACGAGCACGGCGGCCGCGCCGTCGACGATGCCGGAGGAATTGCCGGCATGGTGGACGTGGTTGACGAACTCGACGTCCGGATGCGCCGCGGTCGCGACCGCATCGAAGCCACCCATCTCGCCCATCTGGACGAAGGAGGCCTTGAGCGCGGCCAGCGCCTGCATGTCGGTCGCCGGGCGGATGGTCTCGTCGCGGTCGAGGATGATCAGGCCGTTGACGTCGGTGACCGGGATCACCGAGTTCCTGAAGCGGCCTTCCTCCCAGGCCTTGGCGGCGCGCTTGTGCGAGCGCACGGCATAGGCGTCGACATCGTCGCGCGAGAAGCCGTACTTCGTCGCAATCAGGTCGGCCGAAACGCCCTGCGGCATGAAATAGGTGTCGATCGCGACGGACGGATCGACCGCGATGCCGAAGCCCGAGGCGCCCATGCCGATGCGGGACATGCTCTCGACGCCGCCGCCGATCGTCATCTCCTTCTGGCCGGACATGACCTGCGCCGCGGCGAGATTCACCGCGTCGAGACCCGAGGCGCAGAAGCGGTTGATCTGCACGCCCGGCACTTCCTTGCCGTAGCCGGCCTTGAGCGCAACCGTGCGGGCGATGTCGGCGCCGGCCTCGCCGACCGGGTCGACGCAGCCATAGACCACGTCCTCTACCAGCTTGGGATCGAGATTGTTGCGCTCCTTGATGGCGCGCAGGGTCTGCGTGCCCAATTCGATCGCGGTGACCTCGTGCAAGGAGCCATCGGCCTTGCCCTTGCCGCGCGGCGTCCGGACGTGATCGTAGATGAAGGCGTCTGCCATGGGTGAAGGCCTCCGGTCTGGCCGCGGCTGCGGCTCGTTTTCCTGCCGGACGTCATGGTCGGGCTTGACCCGACCATCTCGTCATCCAGCGAACTCATCAAGAGATGCTCGGGTCAAGCCCGAGCATGACGTGCGTGCTATGCGCCCTCAGAACTGCTCGGCGCTCAGCGCCATGGTGGCGTCGGAGCCGGAGGTGATCCGCGCCAGATGCGCGGCGGTCTCGGGCAGCGAGCGCTCCATGAAGAAGCGGGCAGTGACGAGCTTGGCGTTCATGCGCTCGGTCGCGCCGTTGGCGCCGGCCTTGAGCTTGTCCTGCGCGACCTTGGCCATCTTCGCCCACATATAGCCGAGGCAGACCAGACCGAGCAGGTGCATGTAGTCATGTGCGCCGGCGCCGGCGTTGTCCGGCTTGGCGAGGGCGTTCTGCATGAACCACATCGTCGCCTGCT